>NZ_JBSGWV010000038.1:0-66751 GCF_053609105.1 Streptomyces sp. NPDC054975 | reverse complement strand
AGGCGGCGGAGGCCGCCCCGGCGGCGGTCGGCTCACACTCGCCGGCTCACCGATTTCGGGCTCGTCGACCGCTGCCCGGCCGAGATCGACCCGATCGGCCGGAAAGAGGTGCATGCTGGGCTCCAACAGCGGTCGAATTCCTGTCTGGAGGCCGAAAGAGTGAACGGCGGTAACGGGAGACGGCGCCTGACGCGCCGCGCCTCGGCGGGCAGAGGCACAGCGGCGCACCGCTCGGCCCGTGCCCGCACGCGGCTCGGCCTGGGAGCGGGTGAGGTTCCCCTCGACCGGATCACCACACGCGGCCGGCTCGCCTGGCTGAATACCGCGGGCTCCAGGATCGGCACCACGCTGGACCTGGAGCGCACCGCCCAGGAGCTGGCCGAGTTCACCGTGCCCGGCTTCGCCGACGGGGCCGCCGTCGACATCCTGGAGAGCGTCCTGCGGGGCGACGAAGGCGCACGGTGGACCGGCACGGGCGTCCCGCTCCTGCGGGCCACGGCCCTGTGCGCCGTCGAGAAGCTGTCCTCCCTGGAGCCCACCCCGGTCGGCGAGACCTTCGTCCGCAGCGAGCAGGCCCACGAGACGCTGCTCCACCGCTACTGCCTGCGGCAGGGCAGGCCGGTGCTCGTGAGCCGCATGCGGGACGCCGACTTCCTCAGGGTCGCGCCGACTCAGAGCGCCGCGGCCAAGATGCGCGCCGCCGGCGTGCACAGCTACCTGGCCGTGCCGCTGATCGCCCGCGGGCTGCTGCTCGGCAGCGCGGACTTCGTCCGCGGCCCCGGAACACCACCGTTCTCCTCCACGGACCTCGCACTCGCGGAGCAGCTCGCCTCCCAGGCCGCCGTCTACATCGACAACGCCCGGCTGTACGGGCGTGAGCGTGAGCACGTCGTGTCGCTGCAGCGCAGCCTGCTGCCGCGCGCGACCCCCGTGACGCCGGGGCTGCGCGTGCACGCCGAGTACGCGCCCTCGACGGCCCACCACGGCGTGGGCGGCGACTGGTACGACGTCATGGCCCTGCCCGGCGGCCGTACGGCCCTCATGGTCGGCGACGTCATGGGCCACGGGCTGCCCGCCGCCGCGACCATGGGACGCCTGCGGGCGGTCGCCCGCACCCTGATGACCCTGGACATGGCGCCCGAGCGCGTGCTCGCACGGCTCGACCTCGCCACGCGTGACCTGGAGGACGAGCAGGTCGCCACCTTCCTGTGCGCGGTCTTCGACCCGGGCGACTCCACCTACACGCTGGCCAGCGCCGGGCACCTGCCGCCGCTGCTCCTCGACGGACAGGGGGCCGCCGCGTTCGTCGACGTACCGATCGGTGCGCCGCTCGGCGCGGGGGTGATCCCGTACGACCCGATCCGGCTGAAGGTCCCGGCGGGCGGGCATCTGGTCATGTACAGCGACGGCCTCGTCAAGTCCCGCCGCGCGGACCTGGACCGCCAGCTGGAGCGCCTGCGGGCGGCGGCGCGCGACCTGACACCCGAGGCGCTCGCACGCGGGGGCCTGACGGAGCGCGCCCCTGCCGACGCCCCGCGCTTCGACGAGGCCGTGCTGCTCGTCGCGACGACCGCCCCGGGCACCCCCGCCGAGCTGCGCGAGTGGCAGCTGCCGCAAGGAGGACGCGCCGCGTCCGTCGCCCGGGGCCTGGTCACCGACCAGCTGGCCGCCTGGGACCTGGCGGAGCTCGCCGACGTCTGCGAACTCGTCGTCTCGGAACTCGTCGGCAACGCGCTGCGGTACGGCAACGGCCCCGGCCGGCTCCGGCTCCTGCGCGGCGAACGGCTCGTCGTGGAGGTTTCGGACACCGGCCCGGACCTTCCCCAGATCCAGCACGCGGACCTCAGCGACGAGGGCGGCCGGGGCCTGCAGCTCATCAACATGCTCTGCCGCCGATGGGGCTCCTGCCGCACCGTGACCGGCAAGGTGGTGTGGGCGGAGCAGAACCTGACGTCCTGAGGAGCGCGCGGCCCCTCTCCTCCGCCGGGAGAGGGGCCCCGCACCGACTACAGCTCCTTCACCCGGATGTTGCGGTAGGAGATGACGTCCGTCGTGCCGTGGACCTGGAGGCCGATGTAGCCGGAGGCGTAGCGCCGACCGTCGGTGCCCGGGTCGTCGGCACGCGGCGGCTGGAAGACCTGGCCACCGGTGTTGTCGAACTCGTTGATCAGCTTGCCGTTGCGGAAGACCGAGTAGTGCTGGCCCTCCACGCGGATCTCGTAGTCGTTCCAGGTGCCCTTGGACGTCACACCCGCGCCGGCGAGGCCCACCCGGTCGAAGCCGTAGACCGAGCCGGACTTGTACATGTCGCCGTCGGGCCGGTCGAGGACCTGGATCTCATGGCCGTACTTGATGGCGACCCACTCCGGACGGGTCTCCTCGGGGTTGTCGTGGACGTTCGGGAAGCGCACGAAGACACCGCCGTTGGCGTTGCCGGCGCCGGGGGCGTCGTCGCGCCACTGGAGCTTGAGCGAGAAGTCGCCGTACTGCCGCTGCGGGAACCACAGCATGCCCATGCCCGGCACCGTGGTGCTGCTGGTCATCGCCCCGTCCCCGCTCAGCGCGAACCTGCCGCCACCGACGTGCTGCCACTGGGAGAACGTGGCCTCGGTGCCGTCGAACAGATCGCGGTAGCCCTCGGTCTGGCCCGGCTTGCCGATGCCCGACTGCTTGGCGGCGCGGTAGATCTTCCGGTGTTCGCGGGTGTCGATGACACCGTCGGCGAGCAGCCGGTCGACCACCGTGTCGACGTGCTTGAGGAACAGCGCGTGCGACGACCAGTCCTTCTCGTCCTCGATGAGTTCGTTGATGGTGCAGCGGCTGTTCGTCATCCGGTTCGGGACACCCGTGTCGACCGTCCCGACGATCACCGTCAACCGCTCGTCGAACTCCGGGCAGTTGGGCGCCGGCACACCGCCTCCCTCGGCGACGGTGAAGACGACGCTCCTGGCGGTGGACGTGTTGCCCGCCTTGTCCGTCGCCCGGTACAGCACCGTGTGGTGGCCGACGCGGTCGACGATCACCGCGGTGGTGTACGCGAGGTAGGGGCCGCCGTCGAGCGAGTACTCGATCCGCTCGACGCCCGAGTCCGCGTCGGTCGCCGAGAGCGTGACCGTGGCGCTGGTGATGTACGCGCCGTCGGAGTTGCGTACGCCCGCGACGGTGGCGGCGGCCTCAGGGGCGGTGGTGTCCGGATCGGGCTGGGTCACCACCGTGAACGCGACCGACTTCTCGGCGGCCATGTTCCCGGCCTTGTCCGCCGCCTTGTAGCGGACGGTGTGGGCGCCCGCCTGATGCACCATCACGGGTGCGGTGTAAGGCTGCCAGGCGCCGTCGCCGATCGCGTACTCGATGGTGTTGACGCCCGAGCCGGTGTCGGACGCGGTCACCGTCACCGTGGCCATGTCGAGATAGCGGCCCTGGTCGTCCTGTTCGCCGGTCACGGTCGCCGAGGTCTCCGGCGCCGTCGTGTCGTCGGTGGGCGGGGCGACGACCGTGAACGCGGCGGTCTTCTCGGCGGCCGTGTTGCCCGCCTTGTCGCTCGCCCGGTAGCGGATCGTGTGCGCCCCGACCTGGTCGACGACGACCGGGACGGTGTACGGCTGCCACGGCCCGTCGGCGCCGACCGCGTACTCGATCCTGTCGACCCCCGACCCGGCGTCCGTCGCGCCGAGCGTGACCGTCGCCTGGCCGACGTACGCGCCGTCGGCGTTACGGTCCCCCTCGACCTTCGCGGTCGTCTCCGGCGCGGTGGTGTCCTCGCCGGTGCCCTCGGTGACGGTGAGGATGCCCTGCATCTGACCGTGGCCCGGGATCGTGCACTTGAAGAGGTACCGGCCCGGGGTCAGCGTCACCTCGGCCGTGTGCCGGCCGCCGTTCGCGTCGTTCGGGTTGGCCAGGATGTTGAGCGGGACGTCGTTGTTGTACTCGGGGTCGGAGACGTCGAACGTCAGGGTGTGCGGCATGCCGGTCGTGTTGCCGCTCGCCGTGCTGTTCTCGAAGACGATGGTCGTCGGGCCGGCCACCGCCGTGGTGGGGAACTCCAGGTAGCGGTCGATCGGGTCGCCCGCCTTCCAGGTCAGCACCTGGGCCGCGGCGGACGGCCCGTCGCCCCGTACTCCGTCGTCGGTCCTGTCGTGGGCCGACGCCGAGGTCAGTCCCACGACCATCGCCACGGCGGCCAGCAGGGCCGCCCACAGGCCGGGCCCTCTCCGCCCCACGCCTCTCGGCCTCATGCCTCTGTGTCGCATGGTCACCGCGCCGCCTTCCGTGCCAGCTGGTCCGCGGCCGGGGTGGGCCCGCCGCCCTTGTAGGTCACGCGCCACAGCGCGGAGTCGGGGTGCGAGGTGAAGAAGCCCCGCCCGTAGTCGAGGACGTACAGCGAACCGTCGGGGGCGAACTTCCAGTCCATCAGGTTGCGGATGCCGCCCTGTCCGACCGGGACGATCTTCTTCAGGGACTCGGCGTGCACCGGCAGGCCACCCTTGCCGACCGTCCTCGGATCGGTCAGCACGGCGTGCCGCGGCTGGTCCCCGTCGTAGAAGTCACCGACGAACCACTTGCCGTCCCAGTACGACGGCCACTTGACCGTCGAGTCGCTCGCCGCGTCGAAGCGGTACAGCGGCCCGTTCATGGTCGCCTGCCCGCCGCCCTTGAGCCACGGCAGCAGCAGCTTCTGCTCCTCCTGCTTGTAGCTCGGCACGCCGTTCGCGTCCCTCGGGTAGTCCACGCCGCCGCCCTGGGGCGAGTACCAGATGGTGTTCGCCGTCACCGGCGGCAGGTTCACGAGGCCGTCGTTGTTCGGCGACTCGTTCTTCGGCGCGTCGCAGTCGTACCAGCCCAGCGGCACGCTCGGATCGGGCAGGTTGCGGTCCCGGTAGGGCTGCTTGTTGCCCATGCAGTACGGCCAGCCATGGTTGCCCGCCTTGGTGATCGCGGCGAACGTGTCGTACTTGGCCGGACCCCAGGTCGTCGACGGCGCACCCGCGTCGGGGCCGACCCAGCCCGCGTAGAGGATGTCGGTCTTCCTGTCGACCGAGATGCGCGCGGGGTTGCGCACACCCATCACGTAGATCTCGCCGCGGGTCTTGCCGCCGCCCTCGTCCGTCTCCTCGCCCGTGAACAGGTTGCCCTCGGGGAGGGTGTAGGTGCCGTCGTCCTCCGGGTGGATCCGCAGGATCTTGCCATTGAGGTTGTTGGTGTTCCCGGAGGTGCGGCGCGCGTCCGCGAAGGAGACGCCCTTGAAGTTCGGTGCCGGGTTGTTGCCCGAGTAACCGCTGCTGGATCCGGAGGAGTTGGTGTCCCCGGTGGCGATGTAGAGGTTGCCCTTGGAGTCCCAGGCCATCCCGCCGCCGGCGTGACAGCAGCTGTGGATCTGGACCGGCCAGCTCAGCAACACCTTCTCGCTCGCCAGGTCGAGCCTGTTCGTCGCGAGGTCGAGGGTGAAGCGGGAGACCCTCCGCTCGCCCATGTGAGTGTCCCGGTCGATACGGGAGTGCGGTGTGTAGTGGAGGTAGACCCAGCCGTTGGCCATGAAGTCGGGGTCCAGCTCGATGCCGAGCAGCCCCTCCTCGTTCTTGACGAGCTCGTCGCCGCCGCCCTTGTTGCCGAAGACGGTGAGCGCACCGGCCTTCGTGACCTGCTTGGTCCTCGGGTCGTAGACGTGGATCTCGCCGTTTCCCTTGCCGATGTCCGGGTTGTTCCAGTCGGTGACCACCGGCACGCTCGCGTCGGCGCCGCCGCGGCCGATGTACAGGATCCGCCCGTCGGGAGCGGCGACCAGGCCGTGCGGCTCGCCGATCTGGTCGTTCTGTCCGGGCTGGTTGGGCCTGGTGACGCGCTCGGCCGCGTAGTTGGCGTCGATGGTCGCCTTGCAGTCCGCCTGGGAGATGCGGGCGGTCCAGGCGATCGCGCCGCGCAGATGGTCGCGGAAGTCGGTCTCGGCGTAGCTGTCGACGGTGCCGCCCATGGCGGTGTAGAAGGACCGGCCGCCGTCGTAGTCACGGCACCAGGACACCGGGTGGTCCCAGCCGTTCGGCCTGGCCGCCGGCTGGTACGAGGCCTCCCGGACCCGCGCCACGGTGTGCACGGTGCCCGACGGGTTGCGATCCCAGTTGAACCACTTGTCGGGCCGCTTCCACTCCAGGGGGAGGGACTTGGTGGCCGGGTGCTGCCGGTCGCCCACCTCCACCACCGCGCGCTGCGTGCCGCTCGGCGCGCCCGTCGGCCGTGCGCCGAGCAGGCCGGTGAACCAGGAGGAGTACGGCTCGGTGCGGGCGGCCTCGTGGACGCCGACGAACCCGCCGCCCGCCTCCATGTAGGCCTCCAGGCCCGCCTCCTGCTCCGGGTCGAGCACATCGCCGCCCCCGGTCAGGAACATCACCGCGTTGAAGCGGCCGAGCCGCCGGGCGTCGGTGAAGACGGCCGGGTCGTCGGTGGCCTCCGTGCGGAAGCGCCCGGCGGTCGGCCCGGTCAGCCCGATGCTCTCGACGGCCGCGATGCCCGCGTCGACCGTCGGCGACTCCGCCGTCGCCGACCCGTGGAAGACGAGTACCCGTACGTTGGCGCCCCCTGGCGGCGACGGGAGAGACAACGTTGTCGACACCGTGGCCGACGGGGGATCCGGATACGGTCTGGCCGAGGCGGGATCTCCGCCGAGCAGGGAGGCCGTCAGGGCTCCCGCCCCAAGTGCCGCCATGGCAAGGCCTGTTCTTGATCTCGACCGGTGATGTGGTGTGCGCTTCATGGGTCACCCATCCCTCTGAGGTCACAACAACAGCCGTTGAAGCTAGACCTCTTTGCACGGTTCGCCAAGGGCTATGACCGCAACCGGACCGACTTTGTCCTGGATGTGGATAAACAACAGCCGTCCCGCTACCGTGTGGGCCGTCCCCAGGGGCTCCGCACCCGTCAATCTCCACCGAAGACCGGAGAGTTCGACATGGACAGACGCAGCTTCAACCGTCGCCTGCTCGCGGGCGGAGCCGTCGCCGCGACCGGCGTGACATCGTTGTCTCTTCCCTCCGCCTCAAGTGCCGCATCCGGCACGGCCGTCACGGCCGCCACTGTGAGAACTGCCCCTGCGGGCGGGCAGATACGCCATCTCAAGCTGTACGCGGAGAAGTTGGCCGACGGGCGAATGGCGTACGGCTCGGAGAAGGGCAAGGCGACCGTGCCTGGCCCGCTGATCGAGCTCAACGAGGGGGACACCCTCCACATCGAGTTCGAGAACCTGATGGACGTCCCCGTGAGCCTCCACCCGCACGGCGTCGACTACGACATCGACAACGACGGTACGAGGATGAGCGGCAGCCACGTCGAACCGGGCGCCACCCGCACGTACACCTGGCGTACCCATGCCCCCGGCCGCCGCCCTGACGGCACCTGGCGTCCCGGCAGTGCCGGGTACTGGCACTACCACGACCATGTCGTGGGCACGGACCATGGCACCGGAGGCATCCGCAAGGGCCTGTACGGCGCCTTGGTGGTGCGCCGCAAGGGCGACATCCTCCCGGACAAGCAGTTCACCATCGTCTTCAACGACATGACGATCAACAACCGGCCCGCCGCCGATCCGCCCAACTTCCTCGCCACGGTGGGTGACCGGGTGGAGATCGTCATGATCACGCACGGCGAGTACTACCACACGTTCCACATGCACGGTCACCGCTGGGCCGACAACCGGACCGGCCTCCTGGCCGGCCCGGAGGACGTCAGCCGGGTCGTCGACAACAAGATCACCGGGCCCGCGGACTCGTTCGGGTTCCAGATCATCGCGGGGGAGCACGTCGGGGCGGGTGCCTGGATGTACCACTGCCACGTCCAGAGCCACTCCGACATGGGCATGGCCGGCCTCTTCCTGGTGGCCAAGCCGGACGGAACGGTCCCGGGCCACGGGGACCACGGGGCCCACAAGGCGGCGGATCCGGCGGACGGGGAGCAACCGGCGGCGGGGGACTCCCGCGGTGCCCACCGTCACTGACGTGGCGGCAGGCCCGGCCCGCTCCTGGCGGCCGCCGAGTGCAGCGCTCGAAGGGCCACCAGGAGCACGCCGATGTCGTCCAGGTAGACCGGGTCCGGGATCAGGTCGATCGGTGAGACCGTGTAGACCACCGCCGCCCAGAACAAGGCCTTGGACTGCAGGGGAACGCCGGCGTCCACCAGCACCCGGCGAGCCTGGAAGACGCGTACGAGCAGAACGGCCGCGAGCCCGGCCACGACGAGCAGGAGAACCGCGGCCACGATGAGCCAGAGGGTGCTGTCCATGCTGCTCTTCTACCCCGTCACGTGGGGGAGACCGGCTCGGGTTCGACGGCGGACCAGCCCTTGGCGGTCGGTGTGAAGACCACGCCGCCCACCACCAGGAAGCCGGACGGGCCGTCGGGCTTCGCGCGGACGCCGCCCGGGACGGTGAAGCGGCCGGTCTGCCGGCGGGAGGCCAGGTCGATCACCACCCCCGAGGTCCGGCACCGCACGTACGCGAGCCCGTCGGTCACCACCACCGCGTTCGCCGCCTTCGGGCGCTCCGGGTCGGCACACTCCGGCGCCAGCGGAACCCGCCACACGGCTCCGCCGGACTGCTGGTCCAGCTCCATGAAGGCCGGTTCGCCCCCCGGCTCGGTCGCCGTCACGTACAGCCTGTCCCCGGCCGCGGCCGGGGCCGACAGCGTCGTCCCGCCATGGGGGATGTCCATGGTCCGCCGCCTCCCCGGATCTCCGCGCAACACACCCCTGCCGTCCTCCTTGTCGCAGAGGAAGACCGTCGCGTCGGACTCTTCCTGGGCCAGCGTCAGCCCGTGGTCCACGCACCTTCCGGGCATCGCGAACCGGGTGCCGTCCTGGGCGGTCCCGAACGGCAGCTTCTCCCCGGTGGCACCGTCGAGGGCGGTCACGAAGCTCGGGGACCCCGTGTCGGCGTTCGCCGACCGCCCCTGTACGTACACCCGGTCGGCGGCCACCCGCAGCGCCGGGTACGCGTCCCCGGCCCCGGACACCGTCTGCTGCCACAGGACCTTGCCGTACCGGGTCTCCAGTGCGGTGACCGTGCCGGACGCGCCGACCGCGAACACCCGGCTGCCGTCCGCGTCGAGGACCGGCCGCCGCAGCTTCTCCTTCGTGCGCGACTCCCACCGGGGGGCGCCGTCGGCGAGGTCGACCGCGGTGAACCCGTCACTGCCGAGCACGATCACGGTGTGGGTCCCGGCGACCGCTCCGGGGGCCACCAACGGGCCTTGCCCGTCCACGACATCCTCCAGCAGCTGGCCCCACAGCGGCTCGCCGGTCGCCGCGTCGAACCGGCTGAGCACGTCGCCCGAACGGTCGGGGCCGGGCGCCGTACACACCAGCGAGGAGTCCGCGTACACGCAGGACCCCATGTCCTCCGTGACGCTCCAGGCCCGCCAGCGGGCCGGGCGCCGGGAGGGCGCGTCCGCGTAGGCACCGTTGCCGGCCGGGCTGCCGCCGTCCATGGCCACGTACGGGGCGAGCGTTCCGGTGAGGGGCGGCCGGGAGGGCGTACGCCCGCCGGGGGCCTTGGTGGGGGGACCGGCGGACGCACCGGGGGCCTTCGCGTCGTCCCGGGGGCCGTCGGGCCCCGCGAGCCACAGGTAGGTCCCGCCGCCGGCCAGCAGCGAAGCCACGAGCGCCCCGGCGAGCAGCGAGCGCCGCAGGGACCGCCGCCGCGGGGCGGCCACGTCCCCGACCGGCCCGGTCGGCGGCCCGGACTCCTGGAACCCGGTCGAGCGCTCGGACCCCTTCCGGGGCGCGGCGGCTGCTCCTGCCGTGCCACCAGCGGCGGTGCCCCCGCCGTTCGCGGCCGAACCTGCCGGGCCGGCCGTCGAGTTCGCCGCGGCTGGATCACTGTCGGTCTCGGACTCGACCGTACGGAGCTGTGCGGAACCATCCGAGCCGCCCCGCGAGCCGGTCTCGTCGTCGACGCCGCGACCGGTGTCCCCGCCACGACCCTCGTCCGGCTCCTCGCTCCGCTCTCCGCCCTCGCGCAGCGGTGTCTCCCAGTCGGCTTCCGGGATCTTCACCAGCGCGGCCAGCAGCTCGTCCGGCCCCGGCCGGGCGGCCTCCTCCTTGGCCAGGCACGTTTCGACCACGGCCCGCAGCGAATCGGTCAGCGCCCCGATGTCCGGTGGATCCGACACCACGCGGTAGGCCGTCATGTAGTGCGAGTCCGCGTCGAAGGGCCCCCGTCCGGTCGCCGCGAACACCAGCACCGACCCTAGCGAGAACACGTCCGACGACGCCCGGACCCGTGCCGGAGTCGACAGTTGCTCCGGCGACATGTACGGCGGCGTTCCCAGGATCTGCCCGGTCGACGTCAGCGTCTGCTGCCCGGCCGCCCGTGAGATCCCGAAGTCGATGACCCGCGGCCCGTCGTCCGTCAACAGGACGTTGTCCGGCTTCAGATCGCGGTGGATCACCCCGGTGTTGTGCAGCTCGCGCAGCGCCTCCACCAGTCCCAACGCCAGGACCCGCAGCGCGGCCCCGCGCAGTGGCCCGTCGGCCTTCACCCGCGCGCCCAACGTCTGCCCCGGCACCAGCTCGGTGGCCATCCAGGGCCGCTCGGCGTCGGGGTCGGCATCCACCACCGCGGCGGTGAAGGCCCCACTCACCCGCCGGGCGGCCACCACTTCCTGCCGGAACCGGGTGCGGAACTCCGGGTCGTCGGCGAACTGCTGATGCACCAGCTTCACGGCCACGAGCCGCCCTGAAGCGGCCCGCCCGGAGTACACCGTCCCCATCCCGCCGGACCCCAGCCGGGCGATCAGGACATACCCGCCGATCGCCCGCGGATCCCCCTCCCGCAGTGTCATGTCCGCCCCGCCCACCCGTGTACGTCTCGTCCGGGGCACCCTATCCGGGACCTGACAAACCGTAGACGCGTCGGTCGGCGGATCCACGGACGGACACGGCCGCGGGCCCGTCGCCCGTACCGGGAGATGTCCACCCGGAACATTGCCTGTTGCCGCATGCTCCGTTCGGCTGAGAGGCTGCCGGTTCGCCAGGCGGTCCGGCTTCGTCCGGGCGCGCCACGACCGCCTTGTCCCAGAGGAGACGCACCCGATGTCCACGCCACCCTCGCCGTCCGCAGCGGAGCACACGGACGGGGCACCCGTCCTCCTGGGCGCCCTCGTCCCGCTGACACGGCCTGGCTGGGTGGAGGCGGGACGGCATCTGCTCGCAGGGCTCGACCTGGCGGTCCATGAGATCAACAACACCGGCGGGATCGACGGCAGACCGCTGGAGTTGCTGGTCCGGGACACCGCGGCCGATCCGGAGCGGGCCGCGGCGGCCGTGGACGAACTGGCCGGCCTGGGCGTGGCCGCCGTCGTGGGGGAGTACCACAGCGTCGTCGCCCGCGCCGCCGCCGCACGGGCCGACGCCCTCGGCGTACTGTTCCTCTGCTCGTCCGCGGTGCTCGACGAGCTCACCGAGGAGCCGACGGACTGGGTGGCGCGCCTGCCCCCGGCCCAGTCGCGCGGCTGGCGGATCTACGCGGACTTCCTCCTGGGCGCGGGCCGGCACCGGATCGCCGTGGCGACCCAGCCGAGCGTCTACTGGGCGTCGGGGACCCGCATTCTGCGGAACCACCTCGCTTCCCGGGGCGGCACGGTCGTCGAGCTCGACGCGAACGCGCTCACCCCGAAGGCCCTGTGCGACGCGCTCGTCGAGCACGACGCGACGGCGCTCCTCCTGCTGGTCGGTCATCCGGAACCGGCGGTGCCCATCGTCAGGGCCGTCCGGGGCGACCGGCGGCTCGCGGACCTCCTGATCGGCGCCCCCGCCGGACAGCCGGAGTTCGCCGAATGGGCCGCGACCCTGGGCGAGGGCGGCGCCGGGATCCCCTTCCTGCGCTACCTGCCCGAACGCCTCGGTCCCCTCGGCGAACGCGTGGGCAAGGAACTCGGCGACCGGCTCGGCGAAGCGCCCTCCTTCGTCGCCTTCGAGGGCTGGGACGCCGTCACCGTCCTCGCCGAGGTGCTGCGTTCCTCCGGCCCGGACCGGGCGGCCATCGCGCGGTCATGGCCGCACGTGACGGTCGAGGGCACCCGGGGGCCGATCCGGTTCTCCCGCACGCCGGGCATCAGCGTGTGGCAATGGGCGTGGGCGCCCATCGGCGTCGTCGATCGGGACCCCTCGGAGCCCGACCGCTTCCGGATCCTCCACACCGGCTGAGAGAGCACCCCACCTCTCTTCCGCCACTCCGCACCGCAGCACTCCTCCGCACGGCCCCGAAGGGAGCGATCGGCAATGAGCAGTCCTGAGAGCGCGGGACACGACTACGACGTCGTCATCGGCGGAGCCAGTCTCGCCGGCAGTGCCGCGGCGACCTTGCTCGCTCGACGCGGTGTCCGCGTCGCCCTGCTGGAGCGACGCTCGGACCCTGCGGCGTACAAGGTGCTGTGCACCCACTCCATCACGGCCAACGCCTACCCGGTGCTGGACGAACTGGGCCTCGTCCCCGCTCTCGAGAAGGCGGGGGCCCCGCGCAACGACGCCCGCTGGTACACCCGTTGGGGATGGATCGAACCGAAGGCCGCGCCTGCGGGCCCCGAGCTCCCGTACGGGTACAACGTCCGGCGCAGCACGCTCGACCCGCTGATCAGGTCGCACGCGGCCGAGACCTCGGGCGTCGAACTGCTCCTCGGCCACAAGGTGACCGGACTGCTCCAGGAAGCCGGGCGGACCGTCGGGGTGCGCGTGTCGACACCGCGGGGTGAGCGTGAGATCCGGGCCCGCCTCGTGGTGGGCGCCGACGGCAAGGACTCGGCCGTGGCGAAGTACGCCGGTGTGCCCGCTCGCGTGCACGAGAACGCGCGGTTCGCCTATCTCGCGCACTTCCGCGGCCTTCCGCTGCACGGCGGGATCGGCCAGACATGGTTCCTCGAACCGGACATGGCGTACGCGTTTCCGAACGACGACGGGGTGACGGTCCTCGCGGTGGTTCCGGACAAGAAGCGGCTGCCGGCCTTCCGGGAAGACCCGGAGGGCAGCTTCCTCGCGTTCGTCCGCGCGTTGCCCGAGGCACCGCCCATCGACTCCGCCCAGCGCATCTCGAAGATCATCGGCCTGGTCGACCACCCGCTGCGGAGCCGCAGGCCGATCGCACCGGGCGTCGCGCTCATCGGTGACGCCGCCCTGACCGGCGATCCCCTGTGGGGCGTGGGGTGCGGGTGGGCTCTGGAGTCCGCGCAATGGCTGACGGAGGCGGTCGCCGCGGCCGCCGCCGGTCAGGGCGACCTCGACAGGTCGCTCGCGGCGTACGCACGCAGACACCGTCGCCGCCTGAGCGGTCACCAGTACCTGGCGGCGGACTTCGCCACGGCGCGTCCGTTCAACCCCATGGAACGGCTGATGTTCTCGGCGGCGGCGCGCGATGCGTCGCTCGCGCGGCACATGCACCTCTTCGCGTCCCGCCTGATCGGGCCGCTCCGCTTCCTCAACCCTGTGGCCGTGGCCAAGGCCTCGGCGGTCACCCTCCTGCACGCGCGAGGTGCGGCAGGGAGAGTGGCGTAGGGGTTCGTTGTGGCCCGCAACGAAATCCGCAACTAAGACGGCTCACGACCATCGATTCAATAGTTACCGAAGGGTTTTGCTTAAAAAAGCATGGCTCTTTGTCTTGCGTGGCGCCCTGCCCGTCCGTAAGTATCTGTGTTCGGCCCGGGCCTTCTCGCCCTGGGCACCCTCATGCCTCCATGTCTGGACGCCTGGCCGCGCACCGGCAACCCCGTGCCGCCAGCCGGTGAACCGCCTGATCCGCGCGGCCGCCCGGACGACCGTCGAGGTTCCCTGCGCGACCCGCGTCGCGCCCCTTCTCATTCACCTACCCTCAAGGCAAGGCAGAGATGGCACCACTGGCCTCGCGCCGACGACCCCGCACCACCGCGCACCCGGTGGACGAGGTCCTCCCGTATCCCACCCTCGCGCTCTACGGATTCCAGCACGTCCTGGCGTTCTACGCCGGTGCCGTGCTCGTACCGGTGATCCTCGGCAACAGCCTCGGGCTCTCGCGGCAGGAGCTCGTCTACCTCATCAACGCCGACCTGGTCACGGCGGGCATCGCCACCATCATCCAGGCGTGGGGCTTCTGGCGGATCGGAGCCCGGCTGCCGCTCGTCCAGGGCGCGACCTTCACGGCCGTCTCGCCCATGATCGCCATCGGTCAGGGAGCGGGCGGTGGCACCGCCGGGCTGCTGGTCGTCTACGGCGCCGTGATCACCGGTGGTCTCGCGGCCTTCCTCTTCGCCCCGTTCGCCGGGCGCCTGACCGCGTACTTCCCCCCGATCGTCACCGGCACCCTCCTCACGGTCATCGGTATCGTCCTCATCCCGGTGGCGCTCCAGGACGTCGGCGGCGGTTCGGCACTGCTCGGCGGGCCCGGCTTCGGAGACCCCGTCCACCTGGCGTACGCGGGCGGGACGCTCCTGTTCATCCTGCTGGTGGTCCGGTTCGGCGGCCCGTTCCTGCGCAGCATCGCCGTCCTGCTCGGACTGGTCGGCGGAACCGCCGTCGCCTGGCTGCTCGGCGACGCCGACCTCGGGGCGGTGGACGAGGCCGCCTGGCTCGGCGTCAGCACACCCTTCCACTACGGAATGCCGCACTTCTCGATCTTCCCCATGCTGGCGATGGTCGTCGTCATGCTCATCACCGTGGTGGAGACCACCGGAGACGTGTACGCCATGGGCGAGATCACCGGCCGGAAGGTCGACGGTGACACGGTCAGCCGTGCGCTGCGGGCCGACGGCGTCGCCACCGTGCTCGGCGGCGTGCTCAACTCCTTCCCGTACGTGGCGTTCGCCGAGAACATCGGACTGGTCCGGATCTCCCGCGTCACCAGCCGGTTCGTCGTGGTCGCGGCCGGTGTCTTCATGATTCTTCTCGGCCTGGTGCCGAAGGCCGGCGCGGTCGTCGCCTCCGTGCCGCATCCCGTGCTCGGCGCGGCGGCCGTCGTGATGTTCGGCATGGTCGCCACCGTCGGCATCCAGATCCTCGGCAAGGTCGACCTGAGGGAGGAACGCAACTCCATCATCCTGGCCGCCAGTCTCGGTGCCGCGATGCTCCCGACCGCCGTCGCACCGTTCTTCGAGCGCATGCCGACGGAGGTACGGGCCGTCCTCGGCAGCGGCATCACCCTGGGTACGTTGACGGCGGTCCTGCTGAACCTGTTCTTCCACGTGTTCGAGCGGCGCCGCGCACGCGAGGCGATCGACTGGGACGGTCTGGCCGCGTACGACGACGGGGCAGGCCCTCAGACCGCCACGGCCCGCTGACCCCGTTTCCGCTCCGCGGAGCCCACGGCTCCGCGGAGCCACCCACCGAGGTGATCCGCACGTGTCCCACCCCCCGTTCTCTCCCGCCCAGGCCCGGGCCGCCCGTCTCCGCATCGGCCTGACCCCGCAACAGGTCGTGGCATCCATGGCCCAGTTGGGGGTGCGCCGCCTGGTGCAGACCGTCCTGTCCTGGGAGTCGGGGGCGGTGGCGCCTTCGGAGACCGAACTCTTCGCGCTGGCGGACGCCCTGTGGTGCCCCGTACCGGAGCTCATGGGCCTGCAGCCTCGGTCTCTGCGTGAGTATCGCCTGGCCAGGCACTTCAGCGCGGAGCGGCTGGCCCAGCGCATCGGCATGGACCCACACTCCTACGCCCGCGCCGAGAACGACCACACCTGGAGCGGAACCGACCGGCAGACCCTGTTCCTCGCCGACGCCCTCGGTCTCGAACCGGCCGAACTGCTGCGCGTCATCGGTCAGGCGAGTGAACTCGACGGCCTGCTCCGGCAGGCCGTCGAAGGCCGCTGGAAACAACACATCACGCCGCTCGCGCGGCTCGCCGGCGCGCCCGAACGCAGAGTGGCGCAGGCGCTGCGCACGCTGCACCAGGAGTACGCCCACTTCAACGAGCGCTACATGGGCCACCTCGTCGCCCGCAGCGACCACGCACGGCTGAAGGAGATCGCAGCGGAACGCGCCGAGTGGCTGCGCGCCCTGCCGGACCGTTTCCTCCACCTCGCCGGCGTGGAGTCCATGCCCGAGCTCTGAGCGGTGCGAACGAGCCCCGAACGATGAACCCCTCGCGTGTTACCAACCGGTAGGCCATGATGGCGGAACAACCAACCACGCGGGGGCTGAGGCAGCGGTGACGACGTTCGAAGAGCGGACCAGGGTGCACGCCTTCCGGGACGACGCCCTGGGGGATCACGACGCCGTCGGTCTCGCCGCGGCGCTCCGGCGCGGCGACGTCGGTGCCGCCGAGGTCGCGAGGGACGCGGCCGAGCGGGTCCGGGCGGTCGAGGAACGGCTCCACGCGGTCCAGTCCTACGCCGACGACCGGGCCGACACGGACTTCCCGGCGGCGGCCGTCACCCGCACGGGCGGTGTCTTCGCCGGGGTACCGACCTTCGTCAAGGACAACACCGACTACCTGGGACTGCCCACCGGTCATGGCAGCGCGGCCTTCACCCCGAAGGCGGCGCGGCGGCACGCGCCGTTCGCCCGGCAGTTCCTGAGCAGCGGCGTCACGGTGCTGGGCAAGACCCGGCTGCCCGAGTTCGGGTTCAGCCCGACCACGGAGTACGACGGCGCCGAGCCCGTGTGCAACCCGTGGAACACGGGGTACTCGGCGGGCGGTTCGTCGGGTGGCAGCGCGGCGCTCGTCGCCGCCGGCGCGGTGCCGATCGCCCACGCCAACGACGGCGGTGGCTCGATCCGTATCCCCGCCGCCTGCTGTGGACTCGTCGGACTCAAGCCGACCCGCGGTCGGGTCCTGGCGAACGCCCAGAGTCGTCAACTGCCGCTGGACATCGTCTCCGACGGCATCGTGAGCCGTTCCGTGCGGGACTCCGCCGCCTTCCTCGCCGCCGCCGAGACGTACTGGCGCAACCCCAAGCTGCCGCCGGTGGGGCGGGTCGAGGGCCCCTCGGAGCGGCGGCTGCGCATCGGCTTCCTGCTGGACTCGCCGAACGGTGTCCGCTCCGACCCCGTCACCCGGTCGGCCGTCACGCAGACCGTGGCGACGCTCGAACGGCTGGGTCACACCGTGGAGCCGGTGGAGATCGCGATCGACCCCCGCTTCACCGACGACTTCCTCACCTACTGGGGTCTGCTGTCGTTCCTCATCGGCGCCACGGGCCGGACCCTGGGCGCCGACTTCGACCGGCACCGCATGGACGGCCTCAGCCGCGGGCTACGGGAGACCTACCTCCAGCAATGGCGGCGCACTCCGGGCGTGCTGCGCAGGCTCAAGCGGACGAGGGAGGCGTACGCGGCGGCGTTCCGAGGGATCGACCTCATCCTTTCCCCGGTGCTCGCCCACACCACGCCGCCGATCGGTCACCTCGGGCCCACCGTTCCGTACCCGACGCTGATCGACCGGATCCTCGCGTACGTCGCGTTCACGCCCGTCGACAACGTGGTCGGGACCCCGTCGATCTCGGTGCCCGCCCCGTGCGCGACCGAGGACGGGCTGCCCGTCGGCGTCATGCTGTCCGGCCGCCCCGGCAGCGAGCGGACGCTGCTGGAGGCCGCGTTCGCGCTGGAGGCCGAGCACCCTTTCCGGCGTATCCAGGGCTCGTGACATCGCGGCATGACGTGGTGGGCATCGACCGAGGCGTGACATGACGCCCTCGGGCATTGGGGAGCCGTCCTTTCGGGCGGGCAGGACGTAGTTTTCACTCCCTCGGATCAGCAGGGCCGTTCCCGGATGGCGCAGCGTCACAACCTGCGCCCTAGTTGTCATCAAGTGAGTGCTTTCTGGCGTTCACGAGTCAGCCACGGTGGACGCCTACCGGATGTTCCACGAACGGAGCCCGCGACATGATCCCCGACCCCCTCCACAGCAATCGGGCCGAAGACGACCGGGAACGGAACGCCGGGCCCGCTCTCGCCCCCTCCCCTGAATCCGCCGTCCCCGTCCTGTATCCGGCTCCGCCCCCGCACCCCCCGTTGCCCCCTGCCCCCGTGGAGCCCCCGCCGGCCGCGGTAGCCCCTGCCCCCGCGGAAGCCCCTGCCCCCGCACCGGCCCCTGCCCTCGCGGAGCCCTCGCCCTCCGCGGAGGCGCCTGCTCGCGCGGAAGCCCCTGCTCCCGCGGAGCCCTCGCCGCCCGTACTGACCCCTGCACGCGCGGAGCGCCCGACCCTCTCGGAGGCGCCGACCCCGGCGGAGCCCTCGCCCCCCGCGAAGCACCCTGCCCCCGCGGAGCCCATGCCCTCCGCGGAGCCCATGCCCTCCGCGGAGGCCCCCGCTTCGGCAGAGGCCCCCGCTCCCGCAGAGGACGCCGCTCCGGCAGAGGCCCCCGCTCCCGAAGAGGCCGCCGCTCCGGCAGAGGCCCCCGCTTCGGCAGAGGCCCCCGCTTCGGCAGAGGCCCCCGCTCCCGAAGAGGCCGCCGCTCCCGAAGTGGCGCCGGTGGCCGCCTCGGAGGAGGTACCGGACACGTCCGAGACCGGCGACGAGGCGATAAACACCCTCCTGTCGACGGCAGCGACCGAACGCCCGGTGGAGGAGGTCGCGTCGCTGGTCGCGCGCCTCCAGGAGACCGGAGAGGTCTCCAGCCCCGCGGACGTGGCGCTGCGCGCAGCCGCCGTCTCCCGCCCCCTGGACGAAGTGCGGCAGCTCCTCGCCCTGCTCAAGGCATCGGGGTACGAACTCCACCAGGCCGAGACCACGCTGCGTGCCGCGGCCGTGGGACGGCCGATCGAGGACGTGGTGGCGCTCGTCAGCATCCTCGGAACCGACAGCAGCGACTGGCAGCCCACCGGCGCGGAGATCAAGGAGCGCAAGGCCAGGCGCGACCAGGAGGACAGGGCGAAGGCCGGCAAGGACGCTGCCGCCGCTTCCCAGAAGCGGCCGCGAGACTCCGCGCAGTGGCCGGGTGCCGCCCTGGACGGCGCGCTGGCCTCGGGTCCCGGCAGCCACACCGCCCCCTCGGGCCTGCGGTCGGCTCTCCGCTGGCCGGCGGCGGTCGCCCTGCTCGCCTGCGGACTCGTCCACGTGCCCCTGGACCTCGCGGAACTGCGCGCCGGCGGCCAGGCGGAGGTGCTGTCCGTGGTCGTCACCGTGCTGTGCCTGCTGTGCGGCGTATGGCTCGCGGTGGCGGACACCATGATCGCCTGGGCCGCCGCCACGGGGCTCGCGGTCGGCGTCATCGTGCTCCACGCCCTGGAGAGCGCCGGCATGGTCGATCTACAGAACAGCGGGCTCGCCTTCACGTACACCTGGGCGAAGGCGGCAGCCTTGCTGAGCGCCGTGGCCGTGGTCGCGCTGACCGGCGCGAACCTGGTGCGCTACGCGAAGACAGCCGGCGCGTCGGACGCCGCCTGACGCGTCGAGACGAATGTGCTGGAAGGCGTCCCTGGACGCCTTCCAGCACATCGTCGTTTCACGCGCGGTTCGTCAAGGGGCGACCTCACACCGGGAACGGCTTTCCATCCGGACACGCGAGCGAGGAGCGCCAGAATCTGATCGGTTCATTCCATATTCGGCGCGGCGATTCGTCGTTTTGTGGGCCTGGAATGACCGGTGGAGGCTGTCCTTTCGGCAATGTCACATGGCGAACCCGAACTGACTATGCTCCCCGATGTGTTGCGCTGCGCTCACAGCGAGTCATGGACGCTGTAGTGCGCCCCTCGTCGGAGCACGCGTCCATGCCCGAATGAAGCCCGTCGTTCCATTCGGTGCATCGCATCACCTCAGTCCGCTCATTTCAGACTGTATGGGGACCCCCTGATGGTTCGTGCAGGTGTGATTTCCAGACCCCGGCCAAAAGTAGTCGGCCGGGTATGGCTGCTCCCGCCAGGAGTTCTGGCCGGAGCCTCCGTAATAGCGCTGCTCCTTTCCCCTGCACAGATACGGACACCGCTCGCCTGGTGTGGCCTCGTCGCGGTGGTCCTGACGGTCATCACCTCCGCCGCGGCGGCGCGCGGGCTGCTGGCTGCGGAGACGGCCCGGCACGCGCGGGCGCGGGCCGAGGCGGACGAGTACCACGCGGAACGCGAGGCGGCGCTGATCTCGCGCCTGGCCGATCAGCGAGCCACCACCGTCTGGCTCGCCGAAGAGCTCCTTCCCGCGGCCGTCGCCCGACTGCACAGGGGCGATCCCTCCTCGGAGGTCATGCAGGCCGTCAGCTTCGGGGAACACCTCGACCCCGAGTTCACCGACGCCCTCAAGGGCGCCCTGCGGACGCTCCTGGAAGCCGTGGAGGCCGAGGAGAACACAAGGGACGCCTCCCAGCGGGCACTTGTGGCGGTCGCGCGCCGAGTCCAGGCGATCGTGCATCAGCTCGCCAAGGACCTCCACACCATGCAGATCATCCACGGTACGGATGTCGTGGTCTCCCGCGGCCTGCAGGACGTCGACCATCGCAACGCGCTGATCGGCCGCCTGGCGGCCAGCATCGCGGTCCTGGGCGACGCGCGGCCCGGCCGCCAGTGGTCAAAGGCGATTCCGCTCTACGACGTCCTGCGCGGAGCGATGTCACGCATCGTGGACTACCCCCGGGTGAAGCTGCAGGCGGTGACCGAAGTGGCGGTGGTCGGCCCGGGAGCCGAGCCGCTGATCCATCTGCTCGCCGAACTGCTCGACAACGCCACGACGTTCTCGCCGCCGCACACCCCCGTGGAGGTGACCGCGAGCGAGGTGCCCTCCGGCATCGCGATCGAGATCGAGGACCGTGGCGTCGGCCTCACCGAAGAGGTCCGGCAGCACGTCGAACGCGTCATGGCCCAAGCGGCGTCGGGCATCCACCTGGCGGGCCTGGGCGAGGTGACACAGCTCGGTCTGCCCGTCGTCAGCAGGCTGGCCCGCGAGCACGGCTGCGAGGTCCACCTGCGCACCTCCGCCTACGGAGGCGTACGGGCCGTCGTGCTCGTTCCCAGGAACCTGATCACCACCGTGCCCCAGCACGTCGTGCGGGCCCAGGAGCCCGCCCGCAGGCGTGTGGGCGGCCCCATCCTGCCCCAGCGGACGGCGGCGCACGAAGCGGCCGCGGACTCCGGCGAGGTCAGGAAGACCGCCAACGGACTTCCGCAACGGCGACGGGAGTCGCCCGTACCCAAGCCGGTCGTCCTGGCGGCCCCCACGACCCCCGCCGCTCCGGCCGCCTCCGGAACATCCCGCCAGCCGGGCCTGATGTGGGAGGCGTTCAACGGCGACAAGAGAGCGGTCGCCGAACCTTCCACTCCCCACAACGAGCCTTCAGATGAGGTTGAGTAACATGCAGCCACTGCCCAACATGGACTGGATGCTCAAGGAGCTCGTGGGCGGCGTCCCGTACGTGCGACACGTGGTCGTCCTGTCCGCGGACGGACTGTGCATCGGGCAGGCGAACACGGCGCCGGACACCGCCGACGCGATCGCCGCCGCCTGCTCCGGTATCCAGAGCCTGGCGAAGGCCATCGCGCAGATGTTCCCGCACGGGGACAGCTCGACGCGGATGGTCGGGATCGAGGCCGACGGCGGGTACTTCTCCATGATGGCGGCCGGCCCCGGGGCCTATCTGGCGGTGCTGGCCGACCACGAGGTGGACGCCGGCCTCCTGGGCGACCGTATGCGGACGCTCGTGGTCAGGATCGGCCAGCACATGACCAGCCCGCCTCGTGAGGACGTCGGGCAGGCGATGTGACATCAGAGAACCAAGGCCCTTGGGATGAAGGCAATCCGGTTCCGCTCTATGTCATCACCGGGGGCCCGGGCTCCGCGGCCAAGAAGTTCAATCTGGTCACCCTCATCGCGGCGAGGTCCGAACCCGAACCCGCGATGCAGCCCGAGCAGGCAGCCATCCTCACCCTCTGCACGTACCCGCTGTCGGTGGCCGAGGTGTCGGCCTACCTCAGCCTTCCGTTCAGCGTCGTCACCGTGCTGCTGTCGAAACTCGTCGACGAGGAGCGGGTGGAGGCCATCGCACCCGTTCCTGTGGCGGAATACCCCGAACGCGGCCTGCTGGAGGCGGTGATCCATGGACTACGCAAGCTCTGAAGCACCGGCCGTCGGCCGGCCACGCGACCTCGACGTGCTGCTGCCGCACAGCGCCAGGGGAGTCAAGGTCGTGATCGTCGGCGGCTTCGGCGTCGGCAAGACGACCATGGTCGGGTCGGTGAGCGAGATCCCGCCGCTGACCACCGAAGAGACCATGACCCAGGCAGGCGTCGGGATCGACCACAACCCCGGCGCCCAAGGCAAGAAGACCACGACCGTCGCGATGGACTTCGGTCGGATCAGCATCAACCAGGAGCTGATCCTCTACCTGTTCGGGACCCCGGGACAGGAGCGCTTCTGGTTCCTGTGGAACGGCATCTTCGAAGGCGCGCTCGGCGCCGTCGTCCTCGTCGACACCCGCAGGATCGAGGTCTCCTTCGAGGTCATCACCCGCCTCGAAGACCGCCGCGTCCCGTTCGTCGTCGCCGTCAACGCCTTCCCGGAAGCCCCGCAGTACCCCGTACCCGATCTGCGTGCCGCTCTGGCCCTCAGCGAATCCGTCCCCATCGTCACCTGCGACGCACGTGACCGGGCGTCCTGCCGCGACGCCCTGCTCTCGCTGATGGTCTACCTCTGCACCCTCGCCGCCGACCAGGAGACCGCATGACCGTGCCACCAACCGAACACGCCACCGCGAAGCCCGGGGCGATCCCGCCCCCGGGCTGCCCGGCCCACACCGGCCACGCCGACAGCACGGGCCCCGGCGGAGCTACCAGGCTCTACGGCCCCGTCGCCGAGACGGACCCCATGGGCCTGTACGAGGAGTTGCGCGCCACCCACGGTCCGGTGGCTCCCGTTCTCCTCGACGGTGACGTACGCGCCTGGCTCGTCCTCGGGTACCTCGAGAACCGCGACGTGGCGAGCCGCCCGACCCAGTTCTCCCGTGACCCCCGTGTCTGGCACGGCTGGACGAGCGGGGAGATCGACCCCGCCACCTCCCCGCTCGTGCCGATGATCGGCTGGCGTCCCGACTGTGTCTGCGCCGACGGCGAGGAACATCAGCGCCTGCGTGGTGCGGTCACGGCGGGCCTCGCCCAGTTCGACCATCGAGGGGTCCGCCGTCACATCACCCGCTTCGCCCACCAGTTGATCGACACGTTCTGCGAGAGCGGCGAGGTGGAGCTGGTGGGGCAGTTCACCGAGCACCTGCCCATGCTCACGCTCACCCACCTGCTCGGGATGTCGGACGAGTCCGGCCCCAAGCTCGTGCACGCGGCCCGTGACCTCTTCAAGGCCACCGAGACATCGCTCGCCAGCAACGCCTATGTGCTGGAGTGTCTCGAACAACTCGTGATCACCAAGCGGGCGCAACCGGGGCACGACATCGCCTCCGCGCTGATGGCCCACCCCGCCAACCTCACGGACGAGGAGGTGAAGCACCACCTCCGCCTCATCCTGCTCGCGGGCTACGAGACGACCGCCAACCTCATGTCCAACGTCCTGCGCATGGTCGTCACCGACCCCCGGTTCCGCGGTTCGCTCGCGGGAGGCCAGATGACCTTGCCCGAGGCCGTCGAGCAGGTCCTCTGGGACGAGCCGCCGCTGATGGTGTGCCCCGGCCGCTGGGCCAAGAGTGACACCGTCGTCGGTGGACAGCAGATCAAGGCGGGCGACATGCTGCTGCTCGGCCTGGCCGCCGGAAACGTCGACAAGGCGATCCGCTCGGATCCCTCGGCCCCCGTGCACCACAACCGCGCACACCTGTCCTTCAGCGCCGGGACGCACGAATGCCCCGGCCAGGACATCGGCCGCATCATCGCCGACACCGGCATCGACATCCTGCTCACGCGTCTCCCCGACATCGCCCTGGCGGTCCCGGAGGAGAGCCTCACCTGGCGTTCCTCCACCTGGGCCCGGCATCTGACGGCCCTGCCCGTGAGCTTCGCCGCCCGCTCCCCCCAGGCGCACGACGCCCCCGCCCCGCTGCCGGCCCCGCCCGCCCGGAGCGACGGGACGCTGTCAGCGCCCCCGGGTCAGGCACCCGCCCCCGCCCCCGAGCCGGAGCGCCGGCCCGAACCCCGTACCTCGTGGTGGACACGCGTCGGGCGTCTTCTGCGCAGGCGGTAGACGCCGGTCCGGCCCGGCAGTCGCGTACCCCGCGAAGCCGGGCCGGACCGCAGCGGTCAACCCGAAAGCGAGGACTCCGCCGAGGTGTAGCGGGGCGCTCCGGTGTACCAGGCATGGAGGCCGGAGAGGAAGCCGCACGCCCCCTGGAGCCACCGTTCCAACTCGGCTCGCTCGTGGTGGTTCAGCGCGGAACGCCGGACGAGCTGGGGCAACTCCCTCTGCCTGAGGCGCTCGAAGTCGCGCAGGCGGGCGTTCACCAGATGCAGAGCAGCGGGAACGGCGTCATGGAGGCTGATTCCGAGGGACGTACCGACGACCAGGACGAGGTTGTTGACGTCGTGCTCCTCGTGAACTTCCCTTTCGTACGAGGCGACGTCGTTGGCCAGCCCCATGAAGTCCATGAAGGCGTCGAGCAGTGCGCGCACGGTCCGGCTGTGCCGAATCCTCTCAGGTATGCGTGCGCCGGTGGCCAACTCGACGGAGTACGGGGCGGTATGGGCCGCGAAGCTCTCCCGCCGGAAGGGGGCGTAGTCGATCAGATGGGGAACGCGGCCGCCGAGGCTGTTGGCCAGTTCCTCGACCCCCGCGTCGATGTATTTCGCCAGAGCCCGGTTGAACTCCTGTCGCCAGTGCGCCAGTTTCGGGGGGAAGAGGCTCTGTTGCAGATCGGCCATTCCCCTCTCCACGGCATTCGTCGGCTCCGGTGTCCGGGCGCCGCGCTCCGGCCGCAGGAAGGCGTGCAGCCGTGCGGTGAAGACCTGCGCGCCGTGGAGGTCACCGGTCTGCTTGAAGGTGGAGGCGAAGTAGTCGTCCCACGCCAGGGCCCAGATGTTGAACCGGTGGTTGAGGCGGAGGTCGGCGAGCGAGGCGTCGGGAAGGGTCCAGGCGGTCAACTGGTCCACGGTCATGGCGTGGAACGCGGACCGCGTCCAGATCGCGGGGCGGGCCGACGGCCCTTCGTAGCCGTCCAGCATGCCCATTTCACGCGCCCAGGACTCGCTCTCCTCGTGCAGGGAGGACAGTGACGGATTCACTCGCAGCGGATAGGGCATCCATAACTGGGGACGTTCGAGGGCGCGCACTGTCATGGGGACCGACCTCCTTCTCCTCCGGCCCGCAGCGGCGTGCGGACCCCACCAGGCGGGCGGCCTGCCTCCAGGAGGCGGTCCGCCCTGTCGTTCTCGCCTTGACTCCGGGACTCGGGCAGGCCGTCGAAGGGCCTGCCCGAGGGATTGCGATGCGCTGTGCGTGCTCCGGGATGTGCTGACGGCCACCACTGCCGCGAAGTCGGCCGGTGCCCGCCTTGCGGTTCTCCAAACCTGCCCATCACGGACGATCGGCAACCCCTGGACCTAGGACAGGCGATCAGAACAGGAGCATGTGCCGAAGGGAACGATCTCCGCGGAGGCGCCTTCCGCAAGCCTGCGGACGCGAACCGGCTCCGTTCGCTCATAGACTCGCTCGTATGTTCGGTTATTGGTTTACGCTGGGGCCATGAGCACCGCACGAACCGCCCTGCCCGGACTCCAGGGCTCGCTGTTCGACCAGGGCGACGAAATCCGGTTCGGCCCCCTGGACGGCCTCCGGCGGACGGCCCTGGACGGGGGCGCCTGGATCGACCACCTCCCGGGCTGGCTGCACGGCGCCGACGCGCTCTTCGAGGAGCTGGCCGGATGCGTGCCCTGGCGGGCCGAGGAGCGCCCGATGTACGACAACGTGGTCGCCGTGCCCCGGCTCCTGGCCCATTACGGCGAGGGCGTACGCCTCCCGCACCCCGCCCTCACCGAGGCCCGGGAGACCCTCAGCTCCCACTACGTCTCCGAGCTCGGCGAACCCTTCGTCACCGCCGGCCTCTGTCTCTACCGCGACGGCCGCGACAGCGTTGCCTGGCACGGCGATCGCACCGGCCGCTCCGCCACCCATGACACGTTGGTCGCCATCCTGTCGCTGGGCGACCCCCGCGACCTCGTCTTCCGTCCCCGCTCCGGCGGCCCGACGGTCCTCCGGCTCCCGGTCGGCCACGGGGACCTGGTCGTGATGGGCGGCTCCTGCCAGCGGACGTGGGAGCACGCCGTGCCCAAGACGAGCCGCGCTGTCGGGCCCCGCATCAGCGTCCAGTTCCGCGCCCGCGGAGTCCGCTGAGACACGGCGCGCTGACCATGAGGCAGGTCCGCGCGGGCGTGCGCGGACCCCGGGTCGAGCAGCGCCTCCCGGAGCTTCGGCCGTGCGTCGTAGCTCCGTGACCGGCGTCACATACCGCTCCTGTCAGCAATCGGGGCGCCCTCTCGTCAGAGGGGCAACCGAACGAGACAGGAGCAACGTCATGAAGCACCGCATCGTCGTCCTGGGCGCCGGATATGCCGGGGCCTTCGCCGCTGGGAACCTGGCCCGCCGGCTTTCCCCCGCCGACACCGAGATCACGGTCGTCAACGCCGGGCCCGACTTCGTCGAGCGGATGCGGCTCCATCAGCTCGCGATCGGCCAGGACCTCGCGGGCCGCAAGCTCGCCGACGTCTTCGCGGGCACCGGGGTGCGGTTGCGTGTTGCGCGCGTGACCGGCGTCGACCCCGAGCGCAGGACCGTCGCGCTGACCGGTGAGGACGGTGAAGGTGAGCTCGCGTACGACACGCTTCTCTACGCGCTCGGCAGCTCGGTGGCCGACCACGGTGTCCCCGGCGTGGCGGAGTACGCCTTCGACGTGACCGGCTGGTCCTCGGCGCTGCGTCTGCGGGACCGCCTGGCCGGTCTGGGCGCCGGCGGCACGGTGTTGGTCGTCGGTGAGGGGCTGACCGGCATCGAGACCGCCACCGAGTTCGCCGAGTCCCGGCCCGACCTCGATGTCACGCTCGCGGCACGCGGCGAGCTGGGCGCCTGGCTGTCCCCGAAGGCCCGTCGTCACCTGCGCCGCGCCTTCGACCGGCTCGGCATCACCGTCCACGAGCACACCGCCGTCGCCGCCGTCGAGCCGGGACGGGCGATCGCCGCCGACGGCAGGCCCATCCCGGCCGACGTGACCGTGTGGTCGGCCGGGTTCGCGGTGCACCCGATCGCGGCCGCCAGTGGCCTGGAGGTCGCCGAGACCGGTCGGATCGTCGTGGACGGCACCATGCGCTCGGTCTCGCACCCGGACGTCTACGCCGCCGGTGACTGCGCGTACGCGATCGGCGAGAACGGCCGGCCGCTGCCGATGTCCTGTGCCTCGGCCGGCCTCACGAACATGCAGGCGACCGCCGCGATCATCGCGCGCCTGACGGGCAGCGAGGTCCCGGCGACCGGGCTGAAGTACTACGGCAACCACATCAGCCTCGGGCGTCGGGACGCCATCTTCCAGATGGTGGACGGGCAGGCCCGGTCGAAGTCCTGGTACCTGGGCGGCCGGACGGCCGCGCGGTTGAAGTCGGGCGTGCTGAAGGGAGCGGCGTGGGGCATCGCCCATCCGACCTTCGGCATGCCGAAGCGCAGGCAGCGCCTGAGCACCGCGCCCACCACGGCCGGTGTCGGGGTCACCGCATAGGGTGGCCGCATGGACAGCGCAGCCATCGAACGCTTCGAGGCCGGCCGGGGCCGGCTGGCCTCGCTCGCGTACCGTCTGCTCGGCTCGGCCGCCGACGCCGAGGACGCCGTGCAGGACACGTTTCTGCGCTGGCAGGCCGCGGACCGCGAGCGGGTCGAGGTGCCGGAGGCCTGGCTGACCAAGGTCGTCACCAACCTCTGCCTCGACCGGCTCCGCTCGGCGCAGGCGCGCCACGAGCGAGCGGCCGGTGACTGGCTGCCCGAGCCGCTCCTCGAAGGCGATCCGATGCTCGGCCCGGCCGACACCTTCGAGCAGCGCGAATCGGTGTCCTTGGCCGTACTGACCCTCATGGAGCGGCTCTCGCCCGTCGAGCGGGCCGTCTACGTCCTGCGGGAGGCCTTCTCGTACAGCCACGCCGAGATCGCCGGGATCCTCGGAATCACCGAGTCCGCGAGCCAGCAGCATGTCCATCGAGCCCGGACGCGGGTCGGCGCCGAGCGCCGCCGCGGCGGCGAGACCGACCCCGTGTCCGCGCGCCGGGTCGTCGAGGAGTTCCTCGCCGCCGCCACGTCAGGACGCACCGAACGGCTGGTGGCACTCCTCACGGAGGACGTGACGTTGGTCTCGGACGGCGCCGGCCTGGCCAAGCGGCTGCTGCGGTTCACGACGCGCGAGCGGGTCGCCTCCTTCGTACGGGCCGGCTTCAAGCCCACCCCGGCGAAGCGGCGGCTGGCCGGCGGCACGCCCGCGATGCACATCGCGCTGGTCAACGGCTCCCCGGCCGTCCTCGCCGTGGTCGACGGCCGGGTCGCGGGCGCCGTGACGTTCGAAGTCAGCGACGGCAAGGTCGCGTCCCTGCGCGGCATCGCCGCCGCCGACCGGCTCACGCGCCTCAACGAGGCCTGGCAGCAGAGGGAACCCGACGCGCCGGTCATCGCCGCGTGGTGACCGGCGCGGCCGCATACGCACCCCCAGCCCGCGGGCGTCATGGCACAGTGGCTGTATGTGCGGCCGCTACGCCTCCACCCGCAGTCCTCAGGATCTGACCCGGCTCTTCCAGGTCACCGACTGGCGCCCCGACGAAGCACTGGCGCCCAGCTGGAACGTCGCGCCGACCGACGAGGTCTACGCGGTACTCGAACGCACCGCGCGGGACGACGACCGGGACGCGGTGCGCCGTGAACTGCGGGCGCTCAAGTGGGGCCTGGTGCCGTCCTGGGCGAAGGACCCGAAGTCCGGCGCCCGGATGATCAACGCCCGGGTGGAGACGGTGCACGAGAAGCCCGCCTACCGGCGTGCCTTCGCCAAGCGCCGCTGCCTGCTGCCCGCCGACGGCTTCTACGAATGGGAGCAGGTGAAGGACGAGACGACGGGCAAGCCCCGCAAGCAGCCGTACTTCATCGAAGCGGGCGACGGTCAGGTGATGGCCATGGCGGGGCTGTACGAGTACTGGCGCAACCCCGACGTCACGAGCGACGGCGATCCCGATGCCTGGCTGATGACCTGCACGATCATCACCACCGAGGCCACGGACGCGGCCGGCCGCGTACACCCCCGCATGCCGCTCGCCCTCCATCCGGACCACTACGACGTCTGGCTCGACCCCCACCACCAGAACACCGAAGACCTCCGCGTCCTGCTCACTCAGCCCGCCGACGGCCACCTCAACGCCCGGCCCGTCTCGACGGCCGTGAACAACGTCCGCAACAACGGCCCCCACCTCCTCGACGAAGCCGCCTGACCTCCTCTCCAACTTGACGCGCCGGTGATCCGCCCCAACGCCGCTGCGCGGTCGCGAGCACCGAACGCGGCACCCCTGACCAACGGCGGGAGCGTCAGTTCCCCTCGGTCTCGAAGGTGCGCAGCAGATCGGCGGCGACGCTCACGGCAATCGTCGCGGGTTCCTTGCCGGTGATGTCGGCCAGTCCGATCGGGGTCTTGATCCGATCGATGGTGGCCTCGTCGTGCCCTCCCTCGGTGGCCAGGACCTTGCGGAACCGCGCCCACTTGGCAGCCGACCCGATCAGGCCGACGGAGCCGAGACGGGTGGTGCGCAAGGCGGCGTCGCACAGAGCGGCGTCCTCGGCGTGATCGTGGGTCATGATCAGGACGTGGGCGCCGCGCGGCAACTCGGCCAACACCTCCTCGGGCAGCAGCGGCGTGTGATGCACGTGCACCTGCGCCACCGCGTCCGCCAGCACGTCCAGTCGCTCCTCGGTGAGGATGTCGGACCGGGTGTCGACCAGATGGAGGTCGAGGTCCTGACGCGCAAGGATGCGCGCCAGTTCGAGGCCGACATGACCGACGCCGAAGATCGCCACCGCCCGTGCCACCGGCAGCGGTTCGAGCAGCACCGAGACCGTGCCGCCGCAGCACTGCACGCCATGCCGGCCCGTCACCTTGTCGTTCAGGGCGAAATCGAGCAGCTCCGGCTCCGGCTTGGACGCGTCGATCATCTCCCGGGCCCGATCGATCGAAACGGCCTCGACATTGCCGCCACCGATCGAGCCCCACGTCTCGTTCCGTCCCACGACGAGTTTCGCACCGGCGTCGCGCGGGGCATGGCCGCGCACGGTCGCGACGGTCACCAGCACGCCGGACTCCCGGCGTGCGCGCAACCGCGCGACCGCGGCGAACCACGTCATGTCAGGCACCGCTCAGCGCTTCCGCGTCGGTGCGGACCGTGCCGTCGGCGTGCCCGTTACCGGCGCGGTCCGCGGTGACGATCCCCTCGCGGGTGTCACCGCTCTGGGGATCGTCCTTTTGGCGAGCCGCCTGGATCGCCCAGTACACCGCCTCCGGCGTCGCGGGCGACGCCAACTCGACGCCGACGCCGCTCGGACCGAACGCGGCAGCGGCCTGCCGCAGCGCCTCCCGTACCGAGAACGCCAGCATCAGCGGAGGCTCACCCACCGCCTTGGACCCGTAGACCGCGCCCTCCTCGGAGGCGTTCTCCAGCAGCGTGACGTTGAACTCCTCGGGCATCTCGGAGAAGCTCGGCAGCTTGTAGGTGCTCGCGGCCTGCGTCAGCAACCGACCGCGATGGGGCCCGTCACCGGCGTCCCAGCGCATGTCCTCCAGGGTCAGCCAGCCCGCGCCCTGCACGAAGCCACCCTCGACCTGACCGATGTCGATCATCGGGGAGAGGCTGTCGCCGACGTCGTGCACGATGTCCACCCGTCGGATGCGGTACGCACCGGTGAAGCCGTCCACCTCCACCTCGGCCGCGGCGGCGCCATGGGCAAAGTACTTGAACGGCGAGCCCCTGAACGTCTTCGCGTCCCAGTGCAGACCCTCGGTCCGGTAGAACCCGGCCGCCGACAACTGCACCCGCTGGAAGTACGCCGTGCGCACCAGGTCGTCCCAGGCCAGCTCCTTGTCGCTGCCCAGCGTGCGCGCGACGCCCTCGACGATGCGTACGTCCGAGGCATGCGAACCCAGCTGTGTGGCGGCCACCTGAAGCAGCCGTTCGCGCAGCTGCTCGCAGGCGTTCTTCACCGCGGCGCCGTTGAGATCGGCTCCTGCACTCGCGGCGGTGGCGGAGGTGTTGGGCACCTTGTCGGTACGTGTCGGGGCCAGCCGCACCTTGTGCAGCGGGATGCCCAGCGTGGTGGCGGCCACCTGCAGCATCTTGGTGTGCAGGCCCTGGCCCATCTCGGTGCCGCCGTGGTTGATCAGGACCGAGCCGTCCTTGTAGATCAGCACCAGCGCGCCGCCCTGGTTGAAGGCGGTGAGGTTGAACGAGATCCCGAACTTGAGGCCGGTGATCGCAAGGGCCCGCCTGGTGTGCGGGTGCGCGGCGTTGAAGGCGGCGATCTCGCGCCGGCGATCGGCGATGCCGGCGTTCTCCTTGACCTGCTCCCAGACGGCGGAGATCCGCTCCGGCTGAACGACCGGCTGCCCGTACGGCGTCGACTGGCCCTGGCGGTAGAAGTTTCGCTCCCGCAGCTCCATCGGGTCCAGGCCGAGCAGCGGCGCGCACCGGCCCATGATGTCCTCGATCACCAGCATGCCCTGCGGTCCGCCGAAGCCGCGGAAGGCGGTGTTGGAGACCTTGTTGGTCTTGGCGATGCGACCGGCGATGCGCGCGTGGGGGATCCAGTAGGTGTTGTCGATGTGGCACAGCGCGCGGGCCACCACCGGCTCGGACAGGTCCAGGCTCCAGCCGCCGTCCGCGGTCAGGGTGGCGTCCAGGGCCTGGATACGGCCGTCGGCGTCGAAGCCGATCTTCCACTGGGCGTGGAACCCGTGCCGCTTGCCGGACATGGTCAGGTCCTGGGTCCGGTTGAGCCGCACCCGCACCGGCCGGCCGGTCAGCCGGGCGCCCAGCGCGGCGACGGCCGCGAAACCGTGCGGCTGCATCTCCTTGCCGCCGAAGCCGCCGCCCATCCGCAGACACTGGACGGTCACCTCGTGGCTGTGCAGACCGAGGACGTGGGCGACGATCTCCTGGGTCTCGGAAGGGTGTTGGGTGCTGCTCTGGACGAAGACCTGCTCGGCCTCGTCGACGTAGGCCAGCGCCGCGTGCGTCTCCAGGTAGAAGTGTTCCTGGTCGGAGAACTGGAACTCGCCGGTGAACACGTGCGCGGAGTCGGCGAAGCCGGCGTCGACGTCACCGGTCGTCATCACGGGCCGGGCGCCGTGGAAACTGCCGGCCGCCATCGCGTCCTTCAGCGTGACCAGGGAGGGCTGTTCGTCGAGTTCGACCTCGACGGCCGCGGCACCGAGCCGGGCCGCCTCCAGGGTCTCGCCGAGCACCCAGGCGACCGCGTGGCCGTGGAACATGACCGTGTCGGGGAACAGCGGTTCGTCGTGCTTCATCCCGGCGTCGTTGACACCGGGCACGTCGGCACCGGTCAGCACACGGACCACGCCGGGCACGGCGAGCGCGGGCTCGGTGCGCAGCGCGGTGATCCTGCCGTGGGCCTTCATGACCTGGACAGGGTAGGCGTGCAGGACGTGCTTGGTGCGGTGGACCAGGTCGTCGGTGTAGAGCGCGGTGCCGGTGACGTGCTGGGTGGCACTCTCGTGCGGCATCGAGACGCCGACGGCAGGCTTCTCGGGGCGCTGGGACAAGTGGCTCATGAGGAAACCGCCTCGGTGGTCTGCGCGTACAGCTTCCGCAGGCTCTGGCCGAGCATCGCGGAGCGGTAGGCGGCGCTGGCGCGGTGGTCGTTCATCGGTGTGCCCTCGGCCCGCAGCACCGGCGCCGCGGCCTCGACGGTCTCCGCCGTCCACGGCCTGCCCTCCAGGGCCGCCTCGGTGGAGAGGGCGCGGATCGGGGTGGCGGCCACGCCGCCCAGGCCGATACGTGCCTTGCGGACGATGCCGTCCTCGACGTCGAGCGCGAAGGCGACCGCCACGCTGGAGATGTCGTCGAAGCGCCGCTTGGCGATCTTGTGGAAGGCGACGACCGGCGAGAGCGGCAGGGGGATGCGTACCGCGCGGATCAGCTCGCCGGGACGGCGCACGCTCTGCCGGTAGCCGGTGAAGTAGTCTGCGAGGGGAACCTCGCGCTCACCGTCGGCGTCGGCGAGCACCACCGACGCCTCCAGAGCGAGCAGTACCGGCGGGCTGTCGCCGATGGGGGAGCCGGTGCCCAGATTGCCGCCGAGGGTCGCGCCGTTGCGGATGAGCCGCGAGGCGAACTGCGGGAACAGCTGGGCCAGCAGCGGGACTTCGCCGTCGAGGCGGCGTTCGATCTCGGTGAGCGTCAGCGCCGCCCCGATCTCGATGGAGTCGGATTCGACGCGTAGCTCCCGCAGTTCGGGGAGTCGGTCGATCGCGACGACACAATCGGCCCGGCGGGAACGGATGTTCACTTCCACGCCCCAGTCGGTGGAGCCGGCGACCACCACCGCGTCGGGACGCTCGCGCAGCAACCGCAGCGTCTCGCTCAGGGTGCTCTTCCGCAGGAACGCGCTGCCGCCCTGGACGTATGCGGTGGCGACCGGTGCGGGCGGCGACTGTTCACGGCGCTGCGCCAGCGGGTCCTCGACGGTGGGCGTGCCGACGGCGAACGCGGCGTCGCGGATCGGGCGGTAACCGGTGCAACGGCACAGGTTTCCGCTCAGCGCGTGCAGATCGAAACCGTTCGGTCCGTGCTCGGGGTCGGGCTCGGCGCTTTCGGCCGACGCGTGCGCGCAGCGGTCGGGCCGGTAGTACTCGGCGGCCATGCTGCAGACGAATCCCGGCGTGCAGTAACCGCATTGGGAGCCGCCGCGGACCGCCATCTCCTCCTGCACCGGGTGCAGGGTGGGCGCCGTGCCCGGTTCGCCGGCGGTGGCGAGACCTTCGGAGGTGATGATCTCCTGGCCGTCGAGCGCCGCGGCCGGGACCAGGCAGGCGTTGACCGCCACCCAGTCGGTGGGCTTGTTCACCCCAGGGCGGGCCACCAGCACCGAACAAGCGCCGCATTCACCCTCTGCGCAGCCCTCCTTGGTGCCGGTGAGACCACGCTCGCGCAGAAGATCCAGCACGGTGGTGTGCGGCGCAGCCGGTGAGATCGGAGTTTCTTTCCCGTTGACCGTGATCTGCGCCTCTACCATGACAGGCCTTCGTTTCGGTGCGCGATCGGTCGGTTCTTCATGTTCGCCAATGTCGGGCAGCTTTCTGTGTTCAGACGCGCCACGTCGGAGAAGCGGGCGCAAAACGGCACGCGAAAAGGGGCGTGCCAGGAGGCGGTGAAAGAGAAAACCTGGAATGTGCCACGGACGGGCACATCGGAACGGCGTCGTCAGCAGCCGTGCGCGATACGACCCGGAACCCAGACCGTGGTGTGGGCGAGGCGACTCAGATCAGAGCTGGTGTACATCTGCTGGTCGCCTCCTCTCGGTCGTCGTGGATCTATGTGGACCGCAAGCTAGTGGCTGGCGCCACAGCCGGTCAAGAGGCCGGCCTCTGGTCGAACACCGACCAGCAGATGTCGTTGCGCAGCCGCTGGTCGTCAAGGACGAGCTCACGGATCGCCTCCGGGAGCTGATCCCGCTGCCACTGACACTCGAGGCGTCCGGCGGCCTCGCCCTCGCCTTCCGGCGCCGCCGCACGTACGGCCTTGATCGCGTACGCGGCCGCGCCGAGCTCGTGAGCGGCGACGTGGGCGACGGCCCCGGCCTGGCCGGCGGCGTACGCGGCATGCCGTGCCGCGCCACGCAGGTCTCTGGCAGCCCCCATCGCATGGCCGCCCGCCGCGCGGGCCTGCATCATCTTGACCTCACCACGCACCCACGCCCGCGCGTGCTCGATCGCCTGGCGCGGCCGCGGGTCCCCAGGCTGGGCCGTCTCGAAAAGGCCAAGGACGTGCTCCGCACATGTGGCAGCCCAGAGAGCCAGGAGACGATGATCCGCATCGATGAGAGTCCCACCACGGCGGATCGTCACGAAGCGAGGGTCCCGGACCTTCGGGAGGATCATGACGTGCCGCCCTTCCGTGGCGCATCGGCGCGGCCGTACGGGCTCCTGGACGAGCCCACCGACCACCTCGACATCCAACACCAGCTGGTGCTGAGGGAGCGACCCGTGCCGCTCTCCTGAACCCCCGTCTGCGGGGATGTCGTCCAGCGGATCGGCGCCGAGCGGGTCGACGTCGTGTCGATCGTCAGCGACAGGAGCCGCCCTTCCGGCAGGTGGAGACTCCACGGCCGTGCCGGGGGGCGAAGACATGCCCGAAGCCAGGTTCGGCGCCTCCGTACGGGCGTGGCATGGCAGGCAGCCGCGAGCGCCGTCTGGAAAGGCGGTGGGTCGGGGCTTCGGGTGGTGGCCCGTGTGGTCCCAGTGGCCCCTGTCGCGGTGCGAAGGGCGGTCGGCTGCGGCAGCATCGACGTGACCTGGGAAAGCACGGGGAGCGGGAGAGACGGAGGCGGCCATGGCAGCAGGTTGGGAGCCCCGGCCCTCGGCCTACGCCGATGCCGAGGGAGCCGAATGGCGGCCGGCGCTGGACGTGCCCGCGCCGGGGCAGCAGCGTCGCTGGACGGTGTTCCTGCGCTGGCTGCTGCTCCTGCCGCAGTTCATCGTCGTCGCCGTGCTGTCCTTCGCCGCGTTCTTCGTCACGATCGCGGGCTGGTTCAGCGCCCTGGTCCTGGGCCGTCTGCCCGAGCCGATCGCGTCCTTCCTCGGCTCGGTCCTCGCCTACCAGACCCGCGTCTCGGCCAGTGCGGCCCTTCTCGTCGACCGATACCCGCCGTTCGCCTTCGACGCCCCGGACTACCCGGTGCGCATCGAGCTGCGCGCCACCCCGCTCAACCGGCTCGCTGTGCTGTTCCGGCTGATCCTGATGATCCCGGCGGCGATCGTCAGCAACCTCGCGCAGACCGGCTGGTTCGCGATCAGCTGGGTGTTCTGGCTCATCGGCATCGTCCTGGGCCGGCTGCCCGAGCCGGTCTTCGGCGCCACGGCGGCCGTCGTCCGGTACCGGATGCGGCTGTCGGCCTACGTGACGATGCTGACCCCGGTGTATCCCAAGGGGCTCCTGGGCGACGCCCCCGACGCAGCAGCGCAGCCCGCGTACTCCGCGACGCGTCCGCTCCGTCTGAGCACCGCCGCGCTGGTACTGGTCTGGCTCTTCCTGCTCCTTGGTCTCGTGGGTCATCTGACGTCGGGCACGGTCGACTACGACGACGCGGAGTACGACCGCTCGGCGGCGTCCGCCGCACGTGTCGCGGGGTGACCGTACCGAAGGGCAAGGATCTGTACGGCGGTCCGCTGCGCGAGGAACACCCTTGATCCTGCACGGCCTCGTCCCGGCTCGGCAAAATCGTTTGTGCTCGGGCGGCGGCACCGACAGGATCGGGGTACACCGATGAGTTCTTCCCGGCGGCGCGGTCTGTGAGTGTGAGCTGCCACGTGCGGAGGACACTCACATGACGGAAGGCGCCATGCCCGCAGCACACGCAACACCCACCCTCTCGCCCGCCCGCGTCACCGCCGTGTTGCGGATTCTCGTACTGTCCACGTTCGTCGTTCTCCTCAACGAGACGATCATGGTCAACGCGATCCCGCGACTCATGCGCGAGTTCGAGGTCACCGCGGCAGCCGCAGGGTGGCTGTCCACGGCCTTCATGCTCACCATGGCTGTCGTCATCCCGGTGACGGGGTGGTTCCTGCAGCGCGTGACGACCCGGACCGCCTTCACCCTGGCCATGGCGCTGTTCCTCGCCGGCACGACTCTGGCCGCGGCCGCGCCCGCCTTTCCCGTGCTCCTGGCCGCCCGCGTCATCCAGGCCAGCGGCACCGCCGTCATGATGCCGCTGCTCATGACGACGTTGATGACCCTCGTGCCCCCGCACGAACGCGGCCGAGTCATGGGCAACATCACCCTCGTCATCTCCGTCGCACCCGCCCTCGGCCCCGCGGTCTCCGGTGTGCTGCTGCAGCTGGGGACATGGCGCCTGCTGTTCCTGGCCGTGCTGCCCATCGCCGGAGCCATGGCCGTCTTCGGCCGGAGCAAACTGGTCAACATCGGCGAGCCGCAGGCCGGCCCGATCGACTGGTTGTCCGTTCCGCTGGCGGCGGCGGGCTTCGGCTCCCTGGTCTACGGCCTGAGCGGGCTCGGTGCCGGGGACGCGGCCCAGGCCCCCATGCCGCCGTTGGCCATGACCCTGGCCGGCGCCGCACTGGTGGGCCTGTTCGTATGGCGACAGCTGGCACTTCAGCGCTCGTCCACGCCGCTGCTGGACCTGCGGGCCCTGACATTCCGTCACTTCTCCGTGGCGCTTGGCCTGATGTGCCTGTCCTTCATGGCGCTCATGGGTGCGTTCATCCTGCTGCCGATCTATCTGCAGGAGGTCGGCGGCCTGACTTCGCTGCAGACCGGGCTGCTCCTCATCCCGGGCGGCCTGACCATGGGCCTGCTCGGACCGCAGGTCGGCAAGCTCTACGACCGACTCGGCGCACTCCGCCTGGTCGTACCCGGAGCCGTGGTCACCGCGCTGTGCCTCGCGCTGTTCGCCCTCACGGGCGAGCAGACCTCGCCGTGGCTGGTGCTCGCACTCCACGTGGCGCTGAGCGCCGGCATGGCGTTCGTCTTCACCCCCGTCTTCACATCGGGCCTGTCCGTGCTGCCGCCGCACCTCTACCCCCACGGCTCCGCCATCCTGGGCTCGCTCCAGCAGGTCGCGGCCGCGGCCGGCACCGCCCTGGTCATCAGTGTCATGTCGGGACGCGCCGCCACGGCAGCAGCCGAGGGCGCCGACCCGACCAGCGCCCTGGCCACCGGCATCCGGTGGGGATTCGGCATCGGCGCCGTGATCGGCACCCTGGCCGTACTGGTCGCGCTGCTGGTCCGCACCCCGCCCGCTCCGCAACAGCCTGCCGAGACGGAGACCCAGGACGAGGACGGCACCACGACGAGCAAGACCGCCCACACGTCGACCTGACACCTCGACCGACTGCTGATCGGAGCGCTGCAGGGCGCCTGCCGGGCGGAAGCTCGGTCAGGCGCCTTTTCGCTGCCTCCCCGAAGAAGTCGAGCTTCTTCGGGGAGCTCACCAGCAGGTTCTTCGTCTGCTCGTGGTACGGGATGCGCGGCCCTTCTGGCCGGCAGAAGGGGCCGTCGTGGGGGTTTCGCCCTGGCAGGTCAGGTGCGGGTCCAGCGTTGGTTGCTGCCGCCCGCGCAGGAGTAGAGCCGGATCAGGGTGCCGTTGGCCGTGCCGTTGGCGGCGGCGTCAAGGCAGAGGCCGGACTGGACGCCGACGATGGATCCGTCGGAGTTGAGGCTCCATTTCTGGTTGTCGCCGCCCCAGCAGCTGTAGATCTGGACCTTGGTGCCGTTGCCGGTGCCGGCGGCGTCCAGGCACTTGTTGCCGTAGACCCTGAGCTCACCCGCGGCGGTGTAGGTCCACTGCTGGTGGGTGCGGTTGTTGCAGTCCCACAGGTTGACCTGGGTGCCGTCGGTGGTGCTGCCGCCGGGCACGTCCAGGCAGCGGCCTGAGCCGACGCCCTTGATCTGACCTGAACCGGCCGGGGGTGTGGGGGAGGTGCCGTTGAGTGCGTTGAGGACGGAGGTGTAGGCGGGCTTCTTGCTGCCGTCGCCGTTGAACAGCAGCGGCGAGTGCTCCGGTCGCCAGGAGTCGGTGTCGCGCACACCCCAGACGGTGATGCCGAGGCAGCGCGGGACTGCCAGGCAGTCGTTGGTCACGTTGGCGTAAGTCGTGGCCGAAGCGCCCTGGATGTCGAGCTCGGTGATGGCCACATCGACGCCGAGGGCGGCGAAGCTCTGCAAGGTGGTGCGGAAGTTGCTGTTGTAGGGGCTGTCGTTGTTGAAGTGCGACTGGAAGCCGACGCAGTCGATCGGCACGCCGCGCTGCTTGAAGTCTCGGACCATGGCGTACATGGCCTGGGTCTTCGCCCAGGTCCAGTTCTCGACGTTGTAGTCGTTGTAGCAGAGCTTGGCGGCCGGGTCGGCGGCGCGCGCGGTACGGAAGGCGACCTCGATCCAGTCGTTGCCGGTGCGCTGCAGGTTGGAGTCGCGCCGGGCTCCCGAGCTGCCGTCGGCGAAGGCCTCGTTCACGACGTCCCACTGGGTGATCTTGCCCTTGTAGTGGGCCATCACGCCGTTGATGTGGTTGGTCATGGCCTGACGCAGGGCGCTGCCGCTGAGGCTCTGCATCCAGCCGGGCTGCTGGGAGTGCCAGGCCAGGGTGTGGCCGCGCACCTGCTTGCCGTTCTGCACCGCCCAGTTGTAGACGCGGTCACCGGCGGAGAAGTTGAACTGGCCCTGCTGGGGTTCGGTGGCGTCGATCTTCATCTCGTTCTCCGCCGTCACCGAGTTGAACTCGCGGCCCGCGATCGTCGTGTACGCCGAGTCGTTGAGCCTGCCCGAGGCGATGGCGGTGCCGAAGTAACGGCCGCTCTGCGCCGCCGCGCGGCCGAGCGTGCTCTCGGCGGCGTGTGAGGTCGTCGGTGCCACCAGCACGGCGGCCGAACCGAGGACGCCGACGACGAGGGCCGCACACAGGCCGCCGATCTTCCGGCGGACGGTGTTGGGGGGAATGGCATTCAAGCGCATGGCTGAGCCTCCAGGACAGAAATCACGGAAGGACGGGAGCGCGGCAGATTGAATCCGGGTGAGCGGCGCCCGCGGCCATTGACAAAAGACGTTCACCATCGGGGCGGCGTGACGATCCAGGGCTGGCACCCGGCACCGGGACGGACGGGCGAAAATCCGCTTCGGATTCAGTGTGGAAATTTGACCGAAGCATGTCAACAGTTTCGAAAGGCTTTCGAGAGACTTCCCTCAAAACGCAGCCGTATGGCGGAGTTGTGCTGCGCAAGGAGCCACCGAAAGTTTTCGGCGAGGATCGCAGTGGGGAGGTGAACGGCGGCTCCCGAGGAGAGATCCCGCCATGATCGAGTATTTTATTCAGCTCGCATCTCTGGGACGTCGAATTCCGTCGCCCGTGAGTGGCCACCCCGTTGAAGCTGGGAGCGGGACTTCACCCGCAAACCCGCCGGCTTGGGTACGTGATGTCGAACCTCGTGAAGTGGGCCTGGTTCGTGGAGGGGCGGCCGTTGGAGGTGGCGTAGAGGCCGAGCTGGACGCTGGTGAAGAGCGGGGTGAGGAAGGTGGCTTCGACGGTGGTCAGGTCCTGCCAGGCGCCGTCGGGTGCCGCATGGGTGAAGGTGTGGCTGAAGCCGCGGACGCGCACACCCAGGCGAATGGGGCCTGGGGGGACCGGAATGCCGGCCAGGACCTCGGGCCCGTGGCGGAGGCTGAGTCCTTCCGTGGTGCGGAGGAAGAGGAGGTGGGTGTCGTCGTCGAGGACTACGGCGAGGCCGGCCTGTTCTTCCGGTGCCGCGGGGGTGAAGTGCAGTTCGGTGGAGACGTCGCAGTCGGGCTGTTCCTGGGGGCGGACCAGGAGGGACGGGGCGGTGCGTTCGCCGAGGCGTTCGGGGCGGAGCTGGAGGCGCAACCCGTCCCCGGTGGTCCAGAACCGCGACGCGGGTGGGGTCCGCAGGGTGCTCCAGTCGGTGGAGAGGGTGGCGAAGTCGTCGTGGAGAGGGCGGCGAAGACCGGTGGGGGCGACGGGGGAGAAGACCGGCCAGCCGTCGTCCCAGGCGATCCGGCTGAGGAAGGTCTCGCGGCCGAGGGCGGAGCCCGGGCGCACGCCCAGGAGGACGGCCCGCCAGTCGCCGTACGGGGTTTGGACGAGGTCGGCGTGCCCGGTGCAGGTGACCGGGCCCTTGGCGGGTGGTAGCACCGGGTTGCCGGGGGCACCCTGGTAGGGGCCGGTCACGCGGTCGGCGCGGGCGGCCACCACGCTGTGGTCCACATCCGTACCGCCCTCGGCGGTGAGCAGAAGGTAGGTGCCGTCGATCTTGTAGAGGTGCGGGGCTTCCGACCATCGGGCGCCGGGGTGGCTGCCCGACCACAGGACGTGCTCGGGTCCCGTGAGCCGTCGTTCGCGGGGAAGGTATTCGCGCATCCAGATCTCGGTGCGGCCGGCGGCCTCGTCCAGCACGCGGGAGGCGGTGAACCAGGCCCGGCCGTCGCTGTCGTCCGCTCCGTCGTCGAAGAACAGCGACGGGTCGAAACCCTCGCCTTCCAGCCAGTGCGGTTCCGACCACGGCCCCGCCGGGTCGGTCGCCGTGACGACGAAATGGCCGGGGCCGTCCATCAGCGTGCAGACGAGATGGAAGACCCCGTCATGGTGCCGGATCGTCGGTGCGAACAGGCCCCGTGAGGGCTCGCACCCGTCGAGGTCGAGCTGGGACGGCCGGTCGAGCGCGGAGCCGAGACGCCGCCAGTTCACGAGATCGCGGCTGTGGAACACGGGAAGGCCTGGGAACCATTCGAAGCTGGACGTCACCAGGTAGTAGTCCGCTCCCACTCGGCAGACGGACGGGTCGGGTCGGAACCCGGGGAGCACGGGATCGCCGAACGACGTGGTCATGGAACCGGGACGATCTCGACCGGCACGGACAGCACTCGGTCGGCCGCCGGGTGACGTACGGGGCCCTGCAGAGTGAAGGAGCCCTGGAGCGGGAGGTCGCCGCTGGACCGTCCGACGGCCACGCCGATCTCACCGGGCTCCACTCTTCTGCGCAGGTCGAGGCCGGTGAAGGAGGTCCGGTCGGCATGGACGGAGAAGGCGATCCGGGCCGCCGCGCCCGGCTGCAGCTCGACCCTGCCGAATCCGGCGAGCCACCGCTGCGGCCGGACGACGGACGCCTCGGGGTCCGAGAGGTACAGCTGGACCACCTCCGTCCCGGCCACCTCGCCGACGTTGCGTACGGTGACCGAGACGGAGACGGCTCCGTCCGTCGCGGCGACGGGATCCACCGAGAGCTCCGAGTAGGTGAAGCTGGTCCAGCTCAGCCCGTGCCCGAAGGGGAACAGTGGGGTCGGGTCCACCGAGCTCCAGTCGGTGTGCCCGCCGAGTCTGGCGTGCAGGTAGGTGCCGGGCTGGCCGCCGACCTGGCGGGGGATGGAGACGGGCAGCCGCCCGGACGGTTCCGCGGCTCCGCGGATGATCCGGGCGAGCGCCGTCCCGCCCTCCTCGCCGGGGAAGAAGGCCTGCACCACGGCCGATGCGCGCGCGGCCAGCGTGCCGAGCGCGTAGGGCCGTCCGGAGACGAGGACCAGGATGGTCGGCACTCCGGAGTCCAGGACGGCGGAGGCGAGCGCGGCCTGGTCGCCAGGCAGGTCGAGGGTCTCGGCGTCGCAGCCCTCTCCGGAGGTGCCCCGGCCGAACATGCCGGCCCGGTCCCCGAGCACCAGCACGTTCACGTCCGGATCGTCCGCGGTGACCGTGAACCCGGCGGCGGTGAGCGCCTCTGCGAGCGTCGGGATCTCAAGTCCGAGGTCGCCGGGCAGCGCGACGTGGTTGGGGAAGGAGTAGCAGCCGAGGAAGGACTGAGGGTCGTCGGCGTACGGCCCGAAGATCGTGACCCGGCACGGCTCAAGCGGCAGGGTGCCGTCGTTGGCGAGCAGCACGGTGGACCGCTCGGCCAAGAGCCTGGCCAGTGCCCGGTTCTCCGGTGGGTCGAGTTCGACCGGCTCGGGCTTGACGGGTTCCCAGTCGGGGTCGAGAAGGCCGAGTTCGGCCTTCTGCAGCAGGACCCGTTCCGCGGCCCGGTCGATGAGTTCCTCGGGTACGGTTCCCGACCGCACGAGTTCGGTCAGCGGCTCGCCGTAGCAGCGGGCCGTGGGCAGCTCGACGTCGATTCCGGCGGTCAGCGCCAGTGCGCCTGCCGCGCCGCGCGATCCGCTGACGCCGTGCCGGGTCTCCAGGAAGGAGATGGCGTAGTAGTCGGCGACGACGACACCGCTGAAACCGAGCTCACCCCTGAGCAGCTCGGTCAGCAGCCGTCCGTCGGCGGCCACCGGGACGCCGTCCACGTCGGTGTAGCTGTTCATCACCGACCGGGCGCCTCCCTCGCGCAGTGCCCGTACGAAGGGCTCGACCAGCACGTCGGTGAACTCGCGCGGCCCCGCGGCGACGGGGGCCATGTTCCGGCCGCCGCGGGAGGCCGAGTACCCGGCGAAGTGCTTGAGCGTGGCCACGATTCCGGCGCCTTCCAGGCCCTGCACATAGGCGGTGCCGATCGCTCCGACGAGATAGGGATCCTCGCCGATGCACTCCTCGGTCCTGCCCCACCGGTAGTCACGGACCACGTCGAGCACCGGAGCCAGCCCTTGGTGGACGCCGACCCGCCGCATCCCCGCGCCGATGGCGGCGGCCATTTGCCGCACGAGCCCGGGATCGAAGGACGCGCCCCAGGCCAGCGGCCCGGGGAAGACCGTCGCCCCGAACGTCATGAACCCGGTCAGGCACTCCTCGTGAGCGACCGCCGGGATCCCGAACCGGCCGGCTCCGGTCACCTGCTGCTGGAGCGAGGCGAGCCGCTCCATCCCGGCTTCCGCGGAGATCGGCGCGGTGCCGTACACCCGGGTGAGCTGGCCGAGCCCGTGGGCGACGATGTCGTCGAAGCTGGGGGCGGACTCGCCGGAATCGTCCTCCATCGGCGCGACAGGTGCTCCCGGGTTCGAGGGCAGGGCCCAGAAGCCGGCGAGTTGCCCCGCCTTCTCCTCCATCGTCATTCGTTTCATCAGGTCGGCGACTCGCACGGACGCGGGCAGGAGGGGGTCCCGCCAAGGCTCGGTCAAGGGGTTCTCCTAGTGACGGGGCGGGGCGGTGGAGTGCCGGACCTTGAGCTCGGTGGAGAGCTCCATCCGGGGGCTGACCAGAGGCTGGTCCTCCAGAAGCTGGAACAGCGTGCGGGCGGCGAGCCGACCCATCTCCTCCAGCGGCTGGCGGACCGTCGTCAGCGGAGGTGACAGCCATTCACACATCGGCAGGTCGTCGAAGCCGACCACGCTGAGGTCCCTCGGGATGCTCAACCCGCCCTGCCGGGCTGCTTCGTAGACGCCCATCGCCTGTTGGTCGCTCCCGGCGAAGATGGCGGTCGGCGGGTCGGGCAGGGCGAGCAGCTCCTGGGCGCGCCGGAAGCCGTCCTCGTGCTGGAAGTCGCCGAACCGGATCAGTTCGCGGTCCACCTCGACCCCGGCCCGCTCCAGCGCGGTCCGGTACCCGTCGATGCGGGCCTGGCTGCAGAGCATCTCCTTGCGCCCGCCGATCGCGGCGATCCGGCGGTGCCCCAGCTCCAGCAGGTGCTCGGTGGCGGCGAGGCCGCCCGCCCAGTTGGTCGCGCCGATGCTCGGGACGCCGTTGCCCGGCAGGTCGATCGGGTCGATGACGACCAGCGCCACCCCGGCCCGTTCGACCTGGGCGCGCTGGGCCTGGGTGACCGAGGCGGTGACGAGGATGACGCCGTCGCTGTGGTGCAGGACCGGCAGCGCGGCCCAGCTCGACGGCGTGGCCTCGCCCGGCGGGAGGAGCGAGACGACGGTACCGACGCTCCGTTGTGCGCACTCGGCCTCGACGCCGCGCAGGATCTCCACCGCCCACGCGCTGTCCAGACCTCCGATGATCAGGTCGACCAGGCCCGACCTGCGGGCCCTGCCCTGTCGCCCGGGCGGGAGGTAGTTGTGAGATCGCAGCAGGGTCTCGATCCGTTCACGTGTCGTGGGTGCGACATCGGAGCGGCCGTTGATCACCTTGGACACGGTGGCCTGGGAGACCCCCGCCTCCGCGGCGATGACGGCCAGGGTCGGACGCTGCTCGCTCAACTTCTCTCCTCTGCGCGGACGCCTTGACCGGCGACAAGTACCGCAAACTTTTCGAAGAGTTTCCGGTCGGCGTGACCAGCTTGTCAAGCCCCAAAAGGCCTGCCGCCTTTGGGTAATTCGGTGCCAGGCCTTGACCGAGAAGCCTCGCGTTCCTAGTTTGTGGCAGCACTGAATTCGAGAGTGTTACGAAAAGTTTTCGACTCCCATCGGCAATCCCTACTCCGGAGGTCCCATGGCCAGCACCCCCCCGAGTCGACGGAACTTCCTGGCGCTGTCGGGCCTGACCGCACTGTCCGTCTCGCTGACCGCTGCCTGCGGCGGTGGCGAGGACTCCGGCGGCAGGCGGGGCGCCGACGGCAAGGTGACCTTCGCGTGGTGGAACATCGCCACGACGGAACCGGGCAAGTCCCTGTTCCCGCAAATCGCCTCGGCGTTCATGGCCGCTCACCCGAACATCAGGATCGAGACGACCTCGTTGGAGAACGAGGCGTTCAAGTCCAAGCTGACCGCCACCACCTCGTCCGGCAAGCTCCCCGACGTCTTCCAGACCTGGGGCGGCGGCGTGCTGCAGCAGCAGGTCGACGCGGGCCTGGTCGAGGACCTCACCGACGCGTTCGGCTGGTCGTCCGACCTCACCCCGGTGTCGCTGCAGGCCTATCAGATCGGGGGCCGGACCTACGGAGTTCCCTACGACATAGGCATGGTCGGCTTCTGGTACAACAAGAAGCTCTTCGCCAAGGCCGGGGTCGCCGCGCCGCCGGCCACCTGGGCCGAGTTCCTCGAAGTCGTCACGAAGCTCAAGGCGGCGGGGGTCACTCCGATCGCCCTCGCGGGCAAGGAGAAATGGCCAGGCCACTACTACTGGGCCTACCTCGCGATGCGCGTCGCGGGCCTCCCCGCGCTGCAACAGGCCGCGACCGCCAAGGACTTCACGGGCGCCGGCTTCGTCCAGGCCGGTACCCACCTCAAGGAGCTGGTCGACCTCCAGCCGTTCCAGACGGCCTTCCTCGGCGCCGGCTACGCCACCCCTGGCGGTCAGGCCGCGACCATGGGCAACGGCAAGGCCGCGATGGAGCTGATGGGGCAGTGGGCGCCGTCGGTGCAGAAGGACGCGGGCGCCGACCTCGGAGCGGACCTGGGCTTCTTCCCCTTCCCGACGGTCGACGGCGGAGTCGGCCGGGCCACCGAGGTGTTCGGCGGCGGCGGCGGCTTCGCGCTGCGCAAGGGCGCCCCGAAGGAGGCGCTGGACTTCCTGAGGTTCTTCGTTCTGGAGAACCAGTCCAAGCTGCTGGCCTCCAACGGCTACCTGCCGGTGGTCAAGGGTGCGGAGCGCCGGCTCACCGACGCCAACAAGAAGGTGGTGGCCGACAGCCTGGTCAAGGCGACCGGCTTCCAGCTCTTCCTCGACCAGGCCTACCCGCCGGCGGTCGGCCAGGAGGTCAATGACAGCGTCGCCGACCTCATCGCGGGCAAGAAGACGCCCGAGCAGGTCACCCGGTCGATCACCGAGGCTGCGAAGGGTGCCTAGCTCCGTGGCCACCCCGACCAAGGGCCCGACCAAGGACCCGGCCGAGGAGCGGACGGAGGGCGCCGTGCCCGTGCGCCCGCCCGCCCCGGCCCGGTCGCTCCTGCGCGGGCTGGGAAGCTGGGCGTCGATCGCCTGGTTCCTCGTTCCGGCGCTGGTCCTCTTCCTCGTCTTCGTCCTCGCCCCGATCGCCGTCGCCGTCCACACCAGCTTCTTCAAGTGGGGCGGGGTCGGCCCCATGGACGACTTCGTCGGCTTCGAGAACTACGCCAGGCTGTTCGCCGATCAGGTCTTCCTCGGCGACATGGGGCGCGGGCTCTACATGATCGTCCTGTCGATCACGGTGCAGTTGCCGTTCGCGCTCTTCACCGCGGTCCTGCTCAACCAGAGGCTGCGCGGCCGGGCCGTCTACCGGATGCTGTTCTTCGCGCCGTACATCCTGTCCGAGGTGGTCACGGCGGTCCTCTTCACCATGATCTTCCTTCCCGGCGCCGGCATGGCCGACCATCTCGTCGGCGCCCTCGGCCTGGAGGGGCTGCAGGGCAAGTGGCTCGCCGAACCCTCGACGGTCATGCCGACCCTGTTCGTGGTCATGACCTGGAAGTACTTCGGCTTCCACATGATGCTCTTCCTCGCCGGGCTGCAGAGCATCCCGCGCGAGATCCTCGATGCCGCCTCCATCGACGGCGCCGGCGCCTGGCAGCGCTTCCGGTACGTGACGCTGCCGCTGCTCGGCCCGACGATCCGGATCAGCGTCTTCCTCTCGATCATCGGGGCCATCCAGCTCTTCGACCTCGTCTGGGTCATGACCGCGGGCGGTCCCAACCACGCCTCCGAGACGATGGCGATCTCGATGTTCCAGTTCGGGTTCAAGCGCTACCAGGTCGGATACGCCAGTGCGATCAGCGTGGTGCTGTTCATGATCAGCCTGGTCTTCTCCCTCTTCTACCAGCGGTACGTGCTCCGCCGTGACCTGAGCGGGGCCGTCACCACCGGAGGTGGCCGATGAACGCCCGCAAGGCGGCACGCGGCCTGTCGCTGCACGCCGTGGTCTGGTTGATCGGCGCGTTCGTCGTCGTGCCGCTGATCTACGCGGTGATCTCCGGGTTCAAGAGCACCGGTGAGCTGACGACCAATCCGTTCGGGCTGCCGGAGCACTGGAAGACCGGCAACTACACCGGCATCCTCGGCGACGGAATGTTCTGGCGGCAGATCGCCAACAGCGCGGGCATCGCGATCGGCACGACCTGCTGCACGGTCGCGGCCTCCGCCATGGCGGCGTACGTACTGGCCCGCTACGCCTTCCGGGGCAGGGAGCTGTTCTACACGCTGTTCACGATCGGGCTGATGTTCCCGTTTGCGGTGGCCGTCCTGCCGCTGTTCCTGCTGCTGCGCAACTTCGACCTGCTCGACAACCCGCTCGGAGTGGTCCTCCCGCAGGCCGCCTTCGGGCTGCCCATGACGATCATCATTCTGCGCGGCTTCTTCCGGACCATCCCGGCGGAGGTCGAGGAGGCGGCCATCATGGACGGCTGCGGCAAGTTCCGCTTCTTCTGGAAGATCCTTCTGCCGATGGCGCGTCCGGCGCTCGGCACGGTCTCGGTGCTTGCGATCGTCGCGAGCTGGAACAACTTCTTCCTGCCGCTGCTGGTGTTCAACGACCCGAAGTGGCAGACGATCCCGGTCGGCGTCCAGCAGTTCCAGGGCCAGTACTCGACCGACTACGCGCTCGTCCTCGCCTACATCGTGCTCGCCATGGTCCCCGCCCTCGCCTTCTACGCAGTCGCCGAACGGCAGCTGATCGGCGGCCTCACCGCGGGCGCCACCAAGGGCTGACCCGCGCCGCTGATCCGTTCCGCTTGACCTCCACCCCCGAGGAGACCTCGTGAAACGCCTGACCGCGCTGCCAGCCGTCCTGTTGGTGGCGCTCACATCGCAGGCCGTGGCCGCCCCCGAGCGACCCGCCATCGACTTCCGCACCGAACTCCAGCCCATCGACGGATTCGGCTTCTCGATGGCCTTCCAGCGGGCCGACCTGCTGCATGGTGCGCGTGGCCTCAGCCCGGCCAAGCAGCGCGAGGTGCTCGACCTGCTGCTCAGCAAGGACAAGGGCGCGGGCCTTTCGATCCTGCGCCTGGGTATCGGGTCGTCGACCGACAGGGTCTACGACCACATGCCGACGATCCTGCCGGCCGATCCTGGCGGGCCGGACGCCCCGCCGAAGTACGTCTGGGACGGCTGGGACGGCGGCCAGGTCTGGCTCGCCCAGGAGGCCAAGGCCTACGGCGTCGAACGGTTCTTCGCCGACGCCTGGAGCGCCCCGGCCTTCATGAAGACCAACGGAAGCGAGAACGACGGCGGCGAGCTCCGGCCCGAATGGCGTCAGGCCTACGCGAACTACCTGGTCCAGTACGCCAAGTTCTACCAGCGGGAAGGCATCAGGATCACCGACCTGGGGTTCACCAACGAACCCGACTGGACGGCGACCTACGCCTCGATGCGGTTCACCCCGCAGCAGGCCGTCGACTTCCTCAAGGTGCTCGGGCCGACCGTTCGCGCATCGGGATTGAAGACCGGGGTGGTCTGCTGCGACGCCGCGGGCTGGGACCGGCAGGTCGCCTACACCGAGGCCATCGAGGGGGACCCTGCGGCCGACAAGGTCGTGCGGACCGTCACCGGCCACCGCTACAGCGGTCCGACCGACGTCCCGCAGCCGACCGACAAGCGCGTGTGGATGTCGGAATGGTCGCCGGACGGTTCCACCTGGAACGAGAACTGGGACGACGGCAGCGGCTACGACGGTCTCACCGTCGCGGCCGACATCCAGAACACCCTGACCGTCGGCAACGCCAACGCCTATGTCTACTGGACCGGCGCGTCCCTCGGCGCGACCCGAGGGCTCATCCAGCTCGCCAACCCCGGTGACGACTATCGGGTGTCCAAGCGGTACTGGGCGCTGGCCGCCTTCAGCCGGTTCATCCGCCCCGGCGCCGTCCGCGTGCCGGCCACGAGCGCCGACCCGACACTGCAGATCACCGCCTTCCGCAACACCGACGGCAGCCGCGTGATCGAGATCCTCAACACCGCGACCACCGAAAAGTCCGCCACGTTCTCTCTTCGCGGCGGGCATGACCGGCGCCCCGAGGGCTACGTCACCGACGCGACCCGCTCGATCACCCCGGCCGACATCGTCTCCACGCACGGCACGACCCTCACGGGGAAGCTCGCCCCCCGCGCGCTCACCACGATCGTCCTCGACTGAACGGCCCCCACGAGGAGTCAGTCATGCCCATGCCCCGGATGCTCATCGCCCTGTCCGCCGCCTGCCTCACAGCTGGTCTGACCGCCGCGCCCGCGGCCGCCGAACCCCGCCCCAGGACGCTCGGCGAACTGGCCAAGAAGCACCACAAGTACTTCGGCTCCGCCACCGACAACCCCGAGTTCACCGACGCCGCGTACCTGAAGCTCCTCGGCAGCGAATACGGGCAGACCACCCCCGGCAACTCCATGAAGTGGTATGCCACCGAGCCCGAGCGCGGCGTCTTCGACTTCACCGCCGCCGACGAGGTCGTCGCGTTCGCCAAAGCCCACCACCAGAAGGTCCGCGGTCACACACTCGTCTGGCACAACCAGCTCCCCGCCTGGATCCGGATGACCCTCCCCGCGACCCCTTCGATGCTCGCCACCCAGGCCACCTGGTACGCCGACTACGTCAAGGCCTGCCTGTCGGTCGAGAAATGCGTCGGCGTCACCATCTGGGACGACACGGACAAGTACTCGTGGATCCCGTCCGTCTTCCCCGGCGAGGGCGCTGCGCTGCCCTACGACGAGAACCTGCTGCCCAAGCCCGCCCATCACTCGATCAAGGAGGTGCTGGGCGGATGATCAGAACGGCGATCGTCGGAACGGGCGGGATTGCGGGCATCTGCCACGTTCCCGCCCTCCGGGCGCAGGCGCACCGGGCCGTGATCGTGGCAGCCGTCGACGTGGACGCCGCGCGCGCCGAAACGTTCGCGGCCGAACACGGCATTCCCTCGGTCTACACCGACCTGCACACGATGCTCGAGGAGCAGAGGCCGGACCTTGTACACCTGTGTACGCCTCCGTTCCTGCACGCCGACCAGGCCGTGGCCTGCCTGGAGTCGGAGGCGTGGGTGTGGTGCGAGAAGCCGGTGGCGCTGTCGCTGGCCGAGGTCGACCGGATCCGTGCCGCCGAGGGGCCCGCCGTCGCGGGCGCGGTCTTCCAGCACAGGTACGGCACGGGGGCCGGGTACCTGCGCGACCAGATCGCGGCCGGGACGCTGGGCCGTCCGCTGGTCGCGCAGTGCGTCACGGCGTGGTTCCGCGACGACGCCTACTACGACGTGCCCTGGCGCGGCTCATGGGAGAGCGAGGGCGGTGGCCCGACGCTGGGCCACGGCATACACCAGATGGACCTGATGCTCGCGGTGCTCGGCGAGTGGGTCGAGGTACGCGCGATGGCCGGCCGCCTGGAGCGCGACGTCCAGACCGAGGACGTGTCCGCGGCCCTGGTCCGCTTCGAGAGCGGAGCCATCGCGACGGTCGTCAACAGCGTCCTTTCCCCACGCGAGGAGAGCTACCTGCGGTTCGATCTGACCGAGGCCACGGTCGAGCTGCGGCATCTGTACGGCTACTCCAACGCGGACTGGACGTTCACCACCAGGTCGCCCGCCGTGGAGTGGGATCCGCCGGACGACCTGCCCAGTTCGCACACCGCCCAGCTCGCGGCCTTCCTGGACGGCTACGAGGCGGGGATCCGGCCCGACCTCGGCAGATCCACCATGGAACTGGTGACCGCCTTGTACAAGGCCGCGATCACCGGCCTGCCGGTCCGCCGCGGGGAGATCAACGCGAGCGATCCGTTCTACGGCTCGCTCAACGGAGGGCGTCCGGAGGTGTTCCGATGACGTTCGAACTCCTCGAGAACGAGGAATCGCTGATCGTCCGAACCCGCGGCGTCGACCTTTTCCGGTACGTGCACCGGCCGGTCATGGACCCCTTCGAGGCGCCGAAGCCCTATCTGCATCCGGTACGCACGCTCGCCGGCGACGTGGTCACCGGGTACCGGCCGCACGACCACCGGTGGCACAAGGGGCTCCAGATCACCGCGTCGTGGGTGTCGGGGCAGAACTTCTGGGGCGGCGGCACCTACCTGCGCGGCCAGGGCTACGTGGACCTGCCGAACCTCGGCACGATGCGCAGCCTCGCCGTATCCGCCGAAACGGGCCACGGCCGAGCCGTCATCACCGAGGACCTGGCCTGGCACACGATGGCGGGGGAGCACTGGATCGACGAGCGTCGCACGCTGACCGCCCACGACGTCGAGGCCGACTCCTGGACCCTGGACGTCACCACCGCGCTGACCAACGTCCTCGACAAAGATCTGATGTTCGGCAGTCCCGGCACTCAGGGCAGGGAACTCGCGGGATACTCCGGCCTGTTCTGGCGCGGGCCGCGCGACTTCACCGGCGGCGACGTGATCGGCCCCGCGATGGGCGAGCAGGGCGACTGGTTGGCCTTCGCCGGCACGCACGACGAGGTCGACCGCTCCTCCACGCTGCTGTTCCTGGACGATCCGGACGCCCCCTGCCACTGGTTCGTCCGCAGTGAGCCCATCCCCGCCGTCAACCCGTCTCTTGCGTTCGACAAGGAACTGCCGCTGGCCTCGGGCGACACCCTGTCGCGCCGCTACCGGATCGTCGTGGCCGACGGCGCATGGACCCGCGAGCGCCTGACCCGCCATGTCGCGGACCACTCGTGGTGACCCAACTCCCGGGCGGCGTGGGGATCTCAGGGTTGACCGTGTACGACTGGGAGGCCGCCGACGGGCTGTGCGGCGGCACACCCCACACGCATCTCGTCTGCTCCGAGGCCTACGTCGTCATCGGCGGCGCGGGCAGCGTCCAGACTCTCGCCCCCTCCGGCTTCGCCGACACCCCGCTGCACCCCGGCGACGTCGTCTGGTTCACCCCCGGCACGATCCACCGCCTCGTCAACGACGGCGGCCTGCGCCTCGTGGTGCTCATGCAGAACAGCGGACTTCCCGAGGCCGGCGACGCCGTCTTCACCTTCCCCGCTCCGGTGCTGGCCGACCCCCACGCCTACCAGGCGGCGGCCGCCCTCACCGGCGACCAGGCCGCGGCCGCGCGCCGCCGCCGCGACCTGGCACTGGAGGGCTTCCTGGCTCTGCGCGAAGGCGGACTGCAGGACTTCCACAGAGCGGCCCACCGCCTGAAAAGGGACCTCCTGGACGACTGGCAGATTCGCTGGCGTGACGGCCCCCTGGCCGCGGCCGAAGAGACCGGCCGTCAGCTGGACCGGCTGAAGGCCGGAGACCTCTCTCACCTCGGCCACGGCGAAGTGTCACGACTGGAGCGCCCGGAGCACCAGCTCTTCGGCATGTGCGGCCTCCTTCACCCCTATCCCGTTCCCCACCCCCCGACGCGGCCACCACTCGGTTCGTCGGGGTCACCTCACCTCCGTCCCCCAAAGGAGCTCTTCTGATGCGGTTTCGCCATCCACCCCTCGTCCTGAGTCTCGTACTCGCGGTCTTGTCGTCCTTACTGCTCGGGGCGACCCTCCTCAACGCCCCGCCCGCGGCCGCCGCGACCGTCGACCCCAACGCCTCGTACGTGCTGGTCAACCGCAACAGCGGCAAGGCCCTGGACGTCTACAACCTGGCGACCGGCGACGGCGCGCGCATCACCCAGTGGGCCAGGAACGATCAGAACCAGCAGCTGTGGCAGTTCGTCGACGCCGGCGGGGGGTACTACCGCGTCAAGTCCCGCCACTCCGGCAAGGTGCTGGACGTCCAGAACGGGACCACCGCCAACGGCGGCCCGATCGTCCAGTGGACCGACCTGAACGCCACCAACCAGCAGTGGCGGCTGGCCGACAGCTCGGGTGGCTACGTGAGGCTGATCGCGCGCCACAGCAACAAGGCCCTCGAAGTGCAGGGCGGGTCCACCGCCGACGGCGCGAACATCGTCCAGTACGACGACTGGGGCGGCAACAACCAGCAGTGGCAGCTCGTCCAGATCGGCGCCGGCAACCCCGGCGTGTGCGATCTTCCGTCGACCTACCGCTGGACCTCGACGGGCGCGCTGGCGCAGCCCAAGTCGGGGTGGGTCTCGCTCAAGGACTTCACCGTCGTCCCCCACAACGGCAAGCAGCTCGTCTACGCGACGACGCACGACACGGGGACGAGCTGGGGTTCGATGAACTTCGGCCTGTTCACCAACTGGTCGGAGATGGGCTCGGCCGGCCAGAACACGATGTCGACGGCCACCGTCGCGCCCACGCTCTTCTACTTCGCGCCGAAGAACATCTGGGTGCTCGCCTACCAGTGGGGCGGGACCTCCTTCTCCTACCGGACGTCGAGCGACCCCACCAACCCGAACGGCTGGTCGGCGCCGAAGGAGCTCTTCAACGGAACGATCACCGGCTCCTCGACAGGACCCATCGACCAGACGCTCATCGCCGACGGGACGAACATGTACCTGTTCTTCGCCGGTGACAACGGCAAGATCTACCGGGCGAGCATGCCGATCGGGAACTTCCCGGGCAGTTTCGGCACGACCTCGACAGTGATCATGAGCGATACGACGAACAACCTGTTCGAAGCCCCGCAGGTCTACAAGCTCAAGGGCCAGGACCGCTACCTCATGATCGTCGAGGCGATCGGCTCGCAGGGCCGGTACTTCCGCTCGTTCACGGCCACCAGCCTGAACGGCTCATGGACACCCCAGGCCGCGACCGAGAGCAACCCCTTCGCCGGCAAGGCCAACAGTGGCGCCACCTGGACCAACGACATCAGCCATGGCGAACTGATCCGCACCAGCGCTGATCAGACCATGACCGTCGATCCCTGCAATCTGCAATTGCTCTACCAGGGACGCAGCCCCAGCTCCGACGGCGTCGACTACGGCCTTCTGCCCTACCGGCCGGGTCTGCTGACGCTGCGGCGCTGACGCCAAGCCACGGGTCCGGCTCCGGTGTGGAGCCGACGCGGCGGGCTCGGCGGAAGGCCGAGCCCGCCATGGTCAGGCTCCCGCCGCGCCGCAGGCGTCCGTTTGACCTGGTCGATCCGCTCGGGCATCGTCGCCGCGACGACGCGTCCGGGCAGGTAGGCCCGGATTCCGCGGGGGATCTTGCCCGTCGGCCCGTCGCGGGACCGGCCGAGTGCCTCACCGCCCCTCGACCGGTCCGTGGGTGTCCTGCCACTGGTAGGACCTTCGTCCAGCGGTCTCCGCGCACCGTCAGCTGGGGGGCCAAGGCCGTGTCTCCGCGGTCTGCCGCACGCCATGGTGCGCCTCCCTCAAGTGGTTCGACATGTCGGACGGCGTTTGGGATTTCGCTCGCCGAAGAATGTCGGGCTCGTCGACGCCGCGTCAACACCCCCGACATCTATGGCAGATGGGCGATAAATGTGCGGCGCGCGGACCGTTGACACGCTCCCTGTTGCGTCATTACGGTCACGCCACGATTTCGAACGCATGACGAAATATCGAACAGCCTACGTAAAGGAGCCCCATCGACATGACCATCAGCAGGCGTACGGTGATGGCGGCGGGCGCCGCCGGAGTGGCGGCAGCGGCCGCGGGTGCGGCCCCGGCGTCCGCCGTGGGCGGCGCGGAACGGCAGGGCGGAAGGCCGGCGAAGGAGGTGTTCGGGACCCTGTCCGACGGCACACGCGTCCACCGTTGGACGGTGGCCGCGGGAGGCACCCGGCTGCGCGTGCTGTCTTACGGCGGCATCGTCCAGGCCCTCGAAATCCCCGACCGGCGTGGGCGCTACGCGAACGTGTCGCTGGGCTTCGACAACCTCGAGGACTACGTGGCGAGCAGCCCGTACTTCGGCGCGATCATCGGCCGCTACGGCAACCGCATCGCGGGCGGCGCCTTCAGTCTCGACGGCAGTACGTACCGACTCCCCGTCAACGACGACCCGAACAGCCTGCACGGCGGGGACAAAGGCTTCGACAAGCGGGTGTGGGACGTCGAGCCATACGCGCAAGGGCGGGACACCGGCCTCACCCTGCGCTACGTCAGCGCCGACGGCGAGATGGGCTACCCCGGCACCCTGCGCATCCGGGTCGACTACGTCCTCACGCCCCGCGGTGACTTCCGTATCGACTACGAGGCCACGACGGACAGGGCCACCGTCGTGAACCTCACCAACCACACGTACTTCAACCTCGCGGGAGAGGGCAGCGGCAGCATCCTCGATCACACCCTGAAGATCGCCGCGTCCCGCTACACCCCCGTCGACTCCACCCTCATCCCGACCGGCGAACTCGCCAGGGTCGCGCACACCCCCTTCGACTTCCGCAGCGGCAAGCCCATCGGCCGGGACATCCGCGAGGCGCACCCGCAGGTCCTCTTCGGCCGCGGCTACGACCACAACTTCGCGCTCGACAAGGGACTCACCGACGCCCCGCAGCGTGTCGTGACCGTGACGGAGCCCGTCCACGGCCGCGTGATGGAGATCGCGACCACCGAGCCGGGCGTGCAGTTCTACAGCGGCAACTTCCTCGACGCCACGCTGGCGGGTACCTCCGGGAAGGTCTACCGCCAGGGTGACGGCTTCTGTCTGGAGACCCAGCACTTCCCCGACTCGCCCAACCAGCCGTCCTTCCCGTCGACGGTGCTCCGCCCGGGACAGACCTACCGCTCGACGACGGTGCACTCTTTCGCCGCCCGCTGACACGGGAGAGCCAGGAGCCAGGCCGACGCCGTCCTTCCCCGCCCGAGGGGCGAGTAGACCGGTCCGTGCGCTGGGCGGGCCGAGCGGAAGGCGCCTGACCGAGAAAGACCAGGTCAGGCGCCTCTTCTTGCGCCCTTGGGCCCGGATCCTGGGGATCCGAGCCCACGCGGGAGGCCAGCCACGTGCGCTCCGGCGCCTTCGTCCGAACGGGGAGCCGGGCAGCAGCAGGCATGCCTCAGACTACGGAGAGCAAGTCCACCACGAAGACGAGTGTCGAACCCGCCGGGATCAACGGCGAGGGGGACTGCTTGCCGTACCCGAGGCGCGGGGGCACGATGATCTCGCGCCGACCGCCGACCTTCATCCCCCTGATGCCCCGGTCCCAGCCCTTGATGACCCTGCCGCCGCCCACGGCGAACTTGAACGGCTTGCCCCGGTCCCAAGAGGCGTCGAACTCCTTGCCGGACTCGAAGGTGACCCCGACGTAGTGAACCTGGACAACCCTGCCCGGCTTCGCCTCGGGCCCGTCCCCGACGACGAGGTCCCGGATGGTCAGCTCGGGGGGAGGGTCGCCCTGAGGAAGGTCGACCTCGGGCTTCGTCGGTGCGCTCATTCTCTGCCGCCTCATTCCTCTCCGCCGGAAGCCCTCGTACGGACCAGCCGGGCGCACGGTGACCCATGCGTCGATGATGACGTTACCGAGAGCGCTGCTCGACAGATGCGTAGCAAACGCCCTAGGCCCGGAGCCGCGTCCAGCCTCCGCGACATCTCTGGGAAGGGACCATCTAGGATGACGGCCGCGCGTCGATCACGCATGCGGTTGACGTCACACGCGGTCGGTCCAGTTGTGCGGTCCTTCGTCTCGTGAGCCGTGCGACCGGACGCGTGAGGGTAGCTGTTCTACGGGGGAGAATTTCGGTGTTCGGAATTATCAGGCCATGTCGTCACCGACTGGGCGAGGGCTTGCGTACCGAGTGGATGGCGCACCTGTGTGGCTTGTGCCTGGCTTTGCGCGGGGAGTACGGGCAGTTCGCGAGGGTGGCGACCAACTACGACGGCCTGATCATCTCGGTACTGACCGAAGCGCAGTCGGAGCGAGCCGGCGACTGGCGGCGAGGGGCCGGTCCGTGCCCGCTGCGCGGGATGCGGTCGGCGGACGTGGCACAGGGCGAGGGCGCGCGGCTCGCGGCGACGGTGTCGCTGGTGCTGGCCGCTGCGAAGATACGTGACCATACGGTTGACGGCGACGGCCTGTGGGGACGCCGCCCTGTGGCGCTGGCGGCACGCCGGATCGCCCGAGGCTGGGACCGTGCGGGAGCAGCGGGCGGCGAACGGCTCGGCTTCGACACCGCGGTGCTGCTCGAAGCGGTCGAGCGCCAGCCGCAGATCGAGCGGGCGACCGGCCGAGGTGGCTCGCTGCTGACGGTCACGGAGCCCACGGAGACGGCCACCGCCGCCGCTTTCGCGCACACCGCCGTACTCGCGGATCGTCCGGCCAACGCGGAACCGCTGGCGGAAGCCGGCCGTCTCTTCGGTCGACTGGCGCACTTGCTGGACGCGGTGGAGGACCTGGACGCGGACGAGGCGTCGGGCGCGTGGAACCCGATCGCCGTGACCGGCGCGGACCGCGCTGAGGTGCGCAGGCTTTGCGACGACGCCGTTCGTGGAATCCGACTGTCCCTCGCCGACGCCGAGTTCGTCGACGGGCGGCTGGTACGGGCCCTTCTGGGCGACGAGTTGGAGCGTGCCGTCGATCGGGTCTTCGACCCCCGGCATCGCCACCCTCGGCACCGCCACCAGGCGCGGGGCCTGCGCATGCTGCCGTGGCTGGGCCGCCGTACGGTGACGGAAGAGCCCTCGGAGACCGGCACCGGCGCGGCTTGCGGCGTCGGCGTGCTCACGGGTGCGGCCCCGGACGGTGTCCCGACGGCATCGGGCCGACCGCCGGAGGGACAGTGTCGGCGGTGCCGCGAGCAGCGCCGACTGTGCGTTGATTGCAGGCTGTGTGACCACTGCTGCCGCTGCGACGACGACGCGGACCCGGGTGAGGGAGAGCCCTGGCAGTTCGGCGAAGGCAACCGCAACGGCGGCTCGAGCCGGGATGGTTCCGGCAGGGACGGCTCCGGGGGCGACGGCTGGTTCGGAGGGCATGGCGGCGGCAACTCGGGTGGCTCCTCCGGCGGTTCGGGCGGCGGCCACTCGTCCGGTGGCTCTGGTGGTTCCGGCGGCGGCTCGGGTGACGGCTGTGGCGGAGGCTGCTGCAACCCGTGCAAGTGCTGCTGCGACTGCTGCGACTGAAATGCGTTCCACCCGCATGTCGGCGATGAGGACATCCGCCACCTCATCGTCCGGGGGCCACATCGGGGCGACCGTGCACCGGCAGGTGCGCGGTCGCCCCGGCGCGTAGGGGGCTACAGCGGCGGACGGGTCGGCTGGGTCCGCCAGAAGTCGCACTGGTGGTCCGACCCGAACGACGAACCCGCCTGCGTCGTCACAGGGTTGAGCGTGAGCACCGTCCCCGTACCCGTTCCGGTCGCAGGCCAGAGAGGCCGGCCCGACGACACCGGCGCACCGAAGCGGGCGAAGGCACCCCAGTACCGCTTCATCTGCGTCGCGAGCGCCACCTGGACCTCGGTCAGCGGCCGGTCGCCCGCCGTGAAGTCGTGCAGATACGCCAGCTCGGCGCTGTGCGCGTTCGACATGTCGAGGCCCGGAACCTGCGCGCCTGCCAGGGTGGGGGAGTCCGGGTCGTCGAACTCGTAGACGTACGTCGGTACTTGCGAGGCGAAGAGCTGTGACGTCCACGCGGTGTGACAGGCGAAGGAGGAGTCGGTCATGACCGCCGACAGCGCCAGGTACGGCGAGCCGTACGCCGCGACCGGATAGCGGGCGAGCACCTCCGGCCCCGCCGTCCCGTACCCCGCCAGGACCTGCGCCGTGTACGCCTCCTCCGTCAGCCGTGGCTGTGACAGCGCCACGAACAGCCGCGCCTCGGAACGGGTGCTCCCGATCAGCACCGGCACCTTGTTCCACGCCCCGCTCCCGATCGCCGCCGCCGGATCCACAGGCAGCAACCCGTCACCCGAGGCCGGTCCGGACGTCGGGAGCGTGCGCGCTGCCTCGACCAGCGCCGCCGCCGGGGTGGCGCGCAGGCACGTGGCGACCGAGGCCGGATCGCCGCAGCCCGCCGCCTCGGCGAACGCCCGGGCCTGTGATGCGGCACGTGCGATGTCCGGTGTACGGAGCAGAGTGCACGGCCCGCTCTGGAGCACGGCCCGGTGGAACAGGCCGGCCGCCGAGGGCGCCGCGAGGAGCGCACAGACCGAACCGCTGCCCGCCGACTGCCCCGACACCGTCACGTTGCCGGGGTTCCCGCCGAAGGCCGCGATGCTCTCCCGCGTCCAGCGCAGCGCCTCGACCTGGTCCAGCAGGCCGAAGGAACCGGAGAGCCTGGCGTTCTCCCGGGCGAGCTCCGGCAGCGCCAGATATCCCAGTTGGCCCAGCCGGTAGTTGATGCTGACCACGACGCTGTTCGTGAGATCCGCCATCGTCCGGCCGCCGAACTGGGTGCCCGTGCCCTGGCTGTACGCACCCCCATGGATCCAGAGGATCACCGGCAGCCGGTCGCCCGCCCGGGCTCCCTCGGGGCGGTACACGTCCAGGTAGAGGCAGTCCTCGCTGACGGCCGAGGGGTCCGCGATGCCGAACGGCGAGAACTGCACACAGGCCGGTGCCTGCCGGTCCGCCTCCCGCAGGCCGTTCCAGCGGCGCGGTTCCCGCGGTGCCCGTAGCCGGGCCTGCCCGACCGGGGGCGCGGCGTAGGGGACGCCCAGGAACTCCTCCGCTCCGTCGCGATTCTGTCCTCGCAGCCGGCCCTGCGCGACGGTGACCACCGGCCGCGGCAGCGCGCCCGCCGAAGCCGTGGCCGAGGTCGATGCCGAGGCCGAGGCCTGAGCCGGAACGGGAGGCGGAGCCGCACCGGACGTCGCGGCGGTGGCCGGGATCGCCGACGCGAGGAGCAGTGCCGTCAGTGTGAGTGCCGTACCGAGCAGGGGTCTTGCCGAAGTGGGCCGTCTTCCGAACCGCTTCATCCATCCTCCTGAGTTGGCGCGAGCGGTCGGTGGTCAGGGACGGAGTCCGGCGATCAGGGTGGAGGTGGTGGCGTGGTCGGCAGGGCCGGTGTTCCAGTTGGCGTTCATGGGGCTGACGGCGATCCTGCCCGCGCTGACGGCTTCCAGGTCTCCGCCCCTCGCAGCCGGACGCAGCTTCACCGTCACACCGACCTTCCAGGTGCCGTCGCCGGAGTCGGTGAAGTCCGGTTCGAGGATCGGCTGCGGATCCTGGAAGGTGGGGGACACCCCGGCGGCGGTGCCCTTGCCGTCGGCGCCGACGACCGGGTGGTTCACGTTCAGGCCGACGCCCTTGGGCAACAGCGGCCCGGACTTCGCCCGCGTCCGCAGCTGGTCGATGAGTTTGACGGCGAAGTCGAGCGTCGGGCCCATCGCGTTGACGGTGGTGACCGGATCGGGCACCGCGATGCCGCCCGTGCTCAGCGCGATGGCGGGTACGCCGGACTCCAGTGCCGCGACGGCGCCGCCGACCGTGCCGGAGTGGGTGGCGAGACCGGCGACGTTCGGCCCGAAGTTGGTGCCGGAGACCACCAGGTCGGGCGCGCGGCCCTCGAAGACCTCGGAGAGGCCGAAGGCCACCGAGTCGCCGGGCGTGCCGTCGACGGCCCACACCTTCGGCTCGGGGTGCTTCACCGTGATCGCCGGGGCGTTCGACATCTTCGTACCGCTGCCGCTCTGGTTGGTGAGCGGGGCGACGATCGTGACGTCGTGCCCGGCGGCGGTCAGGCGCTCGAACGCCTTGCGGATACCAGGTGCGTTGTAGCCGTCGTCGTTGGTGAGCAGGATCCGCAGCGCAGTGACGGGCGCAGTGGGCGCCGAGACGGTCGACGTCGGGACCGTCTGCGGCGAGGCGGCCGCGGGCGCCGTACCCGCGAGGGCCGTGGTGCACAGGATCAGCATGGTCGGCGGCAGAACTCGCTTGCGTCTCACAGGAGGCTCCTAGGAAGAGGGAGGCAGAGGAGGTGAGGATGTGGTGGTGCGAGGGTGCGGTGGCGCTACGAGGTGGTGGTGCGGGTCCGGCGGGCACGTGACCCTCGGCAGGTGCCCGCCGGAGTACATGTCGGGCGGCGCCGGCGTTCGGAGTCGGCGCGGGCTGCGGCCGACGGGCCCGGGCGTTTCTGTCAGATCACGCCGAGCCCGCGTACAGGGAGGGCGCCCGGCGCCCGATCCGAGGGAGGCGACCCGGCGGGGGTCAGCGCACGCTGCGGATCGGGAGGATGGCGAGCGCGCCGATCAGTGACAGGGCGCCGCCGGCGAGGAACAGCGGGGTGTATCCGCCGAGGGCGGTGACGATGGCGGAGGCGACGAACGGGGCGATGATCTGCGGCCCGGCGTTCGCGATGTTGAGGACGCCCATGTCCCGTGCGGCGTCCTCCGCGCGGGGGAGGACCAGGGTGACGAGCGCGGTGTCGACGGCCATGAAGCACCCGAACGCGAGGCCGTTGAGCGCGCTGAACACGAGCATTCCCGTCCAGGTCGGGCTGACGACGGGGACCACCATGACGAGCCCGGCCAGCGCGGCCGAGACACCGACGAACACCTTGCGGCGGTTCCAGCGGTCGGAGAGCAGGCCGCCGACGACCGTGGACAGCGCCACGGCGACCATGGACACGGGGGTGAGGATCGCTATCGCCGCGGGCGGGCTCATTCCGGCGGGCAGCGCGATGTGGTCGCCCAGGATGTACAGCTGGTAGCCGACGACGGAGAAGTAGCCCAGCACCATCAGGGCACGTCCGATGAAGGCCCAGCGGAAGTCGTGATTCGCCAACGAGGAGAGGAAGGCGGCGAGTTGGGATCTCGTGGCTACCTTCGGTGCGGGCTCGGTTCTGGGGGTGTCACGACAGAAGACGGAGAGCAGCAGCGCGGCGACGGCGATGATCGCGCCGAAGACCAGGTACCCGGTACGGAGATGGGTCGCCGTCTGCGAGGCGATGAGGACGCCGACGGTACCGCCGATCGGCATGCCCAGCCCCACCAGCGCGGAAGCCGTGCCGCGGCGGGTTGCGGGGACGCGGTCGGGCACGATCGCGGTGACAGCCGCCTGGTACGTGTTCATCGTCGCCTGGACCAGGCACCAGCCGATTCCGACGAGCAGCGCGGTGGAGACGCTGCCGAGCAGGGCGAGGGCGAGCAGCGCGCCGATGGCTCCGCCGAGGATCCAAGGGTTGCGGCGGCCGCTGCGGTCGGAGAGGGCGCCGGCGATCGGATTGAAGGCGGTCGCGAAGATGGCGCTGATGCCGCCGATCAGGCCCAGAACCGCGACCTTGTCGTCGGGGGCGATCGCGGCGACCTGGGTGGGTAGGAGGACCGAGCCGACGCCCATGTAGACCGCCATCATCGCGGAGTTGGCGACGAGCAGCAGGAGCATCAGCCCGCGCTGGCGTGGGGCTTCCGATTCCGGGGTGGCGGTGGCGTCGGCGGTTTCGGCGCCTGCGGCGGGCGGGTCGATCGGATCGGTGATCTCGTTCGTGGCCATGACGACTCCTGGGAGGACGGAGCGGGGAGGGGGAGGGGTAGGGGTAGGGGACCGGATGTCGGCCGGGGTGAGGGCCGTGATGTGTCGCCTCCGGTACGCGGGTGAGGGGCCCCGCGCCAGCGGTCGCGGAGGCGACGGTGTCACCGGAAGCGATGGCGGACGGCTGCGGCCGACATGGTGCTGTTACACGTGTTACCCGCAGCGCTTGGAGACTGTGTAGCACCCATTTCCAGGCCCCGCCAGAGCCTGAATCGAGTCGTTACGCAGATCGTGACCCACGGGAGACGAGCACGTCGGACACGTGTAACCCGCTGGTTGGTGAGGATGACCTGGGGCGTCGCGTCTCGAAGCCCTCATGCCCTTGTGGCGGAGGTCACGCATCCGCAATACTCCGTGCCGCACCGCGACGGCCTACGGCTCCGGTGCTCCAGCCGGCGACGTGCGGCCGTACGACCTACGCCTCTCCAGCCGAGCGACCGCCGCGCTTTCCCGCCTCCGCGCCCCCCGCTTTCGCGTACCTCTCTCCCGTGCACCCCCCCCGCGTCCGCCTTCCCGCGTGCCCCACCGCTCGGGGTGAAACACCGTGAAAGGCCTGCCATGAACCCCGGTCCACCCGACTCCGTCCCGCTCCCGCCTCCGCGCCCCGCGCGCCCGCCTCGTCACCACCTGCCGGCCGCTCCGCCGCGCCACGCGCTCGCCGTGGGAATCGCGCTGCTCCTGGTGCCGCTTCTGATGGGGCTGTTGCTCCGGGCTGTCGACCGCCCGTTCTTCCAGGGGCTCGACGATCGCTGGGCGGCCTCGATGGACGGCTCGCTTGCGGACGCGGCCACCGACTTCGCCACCGTCCTCGACCGGCTCGGTGGCCCGCTCGGCCTGATCCTGCCGCTGATGCTGTGCGGCTGCCTCTGCGTCTACGGGCGCTGGCGCTCGGGGCTGTACGTGTTCGTGACCAACGTTCTCGCCAACGTGGTCGTGGTGCTGCCCCTCAAGCAGCTCGTCGACCGCCCACGACCGCCCCACCCCTGGGTCCTCGTCAACGACGGCTCGTACCCCTCCGGCCAGGTCTTCAGTGCAGTGACCTTGATGGTCGTGGCCGCGGTGGTGCTGTTCCCGCCGCGTGCGCGACGCTGGTGGTGGCTGTTCGGCGCCGCGTACGTCGCCGCCATGAGCTGGAGCCGCACCTGGTTGCACGCCCAGTGGCTCAGCGACACCCTCGCGGGCGCCCTGGTCGGAGTCGGCGTCTGCCTGCTGCTGTGGCGGGCGTTCGAGCCCCTGTTGAAAACCGAGGCGGAGCGCACGGCGGCGAACAGCCTCTGGCTGTAGACGCGCGCTGTCGCGAATCATTGACGGTCGACGAAATAACGCAATACTCTCGACGGGGTCGGCGCGTGTTCGGCGCCGGGCCCAGGAAGGATTGGCTCATGGCTCTCACCCCAGGTCCGGATCGCCTGCTGGTCGACCTCCCCGCAGGGCGTCTGCGCGGCGCGATCGAGGGCGGGGTCGCCGTGTTCCGCGCCGTGCCCTACGCCGCGCCCCCGGTCGGCGACATGCGCTGGCGCCCCGCCCGGCCGCACCCGGGCTGGAGCGGCACGCGGGACGCGACCACCGACGGCCCCAGCGTGCCGCAGCTGTACATGGAAGGCGGGGACCCGGTCCTCGGAGGCCACGGGTCACCGCCCTTCGACGAGGACAGCCTGACCCTCGACATCTGGACCCCCGCGGCAGACGACGCACGCCGCCCCGTCCTCGTATGGATCCATGGAGGCGGCTTCGTCTCGGGCTCCGGATCGCTGCCGAACTACTCGGGCGAGACCTTCACCCGCGACGGCGGCCTCGTGGTCGTGAGCATCAACTACCGCATCGGACCGTTGGGTTACCTCTACACCGGGCCCGAGGAGGGCAACTCCGAAGGCGCCGGGAACGCCTGGCTCAGTGACCAGCTGGCCGCCCTCCGCTGGGTCGTGGCGCACATCGCCTCCTTCGGTGGCGACCCGGGGAACATCACCGTCGCCGGGCAGTCGGGCGGCGCCCTGTCGACGGCTGCCCTCGCCGGGCTCCCCGAGACGCAGGGGCTGATCAGACGCGTGATCCTGCAGAGCCCGCCCTTCGGCCTCGACCTCCCCGGCCCGGAGGCGTACCTGGAACGGACCGCCGCCTATCTGGAGCTGGCCGGCGTCAAGACCGTCGCGGAGCTGCGCGAACTGCCCTGGCCCGTGCTGATCGGAGCGGCCGGCGGGCTGTTCGCCCGGACGTCGCGCTGGGGATACTGGCCGACCCCGTTCCTGCCCGTCATCGACGGAGTCACCCTGGCGCGTCACCCGGTGGAGGCACTGCTGCACGGAGCCGCGACCGGCGTCGACGTGATGATCGGCTGGACCCGGGAAGAGGCCAACTTCGGCTTCGCCCTCGACCCGGGGTACGTCGCCGCGGAGAGGGAGCAGGTGACCGCCCGGATCGCCGAAACCTTCGGCGCCGAAGCCGCGCCCGGGGTCTACGCGGCGTACGAGCGGGCCCGGCCCGGCGCGCGCCCCGTCGATGTGCTGATGGACCTCGTCACGGACGAGCTCTTCCGCGTCCCCGCCGTACGGCTCGCCGAGGCGAGGGCAGCATCGGGGCGGCCTGTCTGGGCCTACCAGTTCGACCTCCCCACGCCCGCGCACGGGGGTCGCCTCGGCGCCGCCCACTGCCTCGAACTCCCCTTCGTCTTCGCCAACTTCGACCAGTGGGCCCACGCGCCGTTCCTGGCCGGGCTCGACCCCGCGGTCCGCGACGGGCTGGCGACCACCATGCACCAGGCGTGGATCGCCTTCGTCCGCACCGGCGACCCGAACCACCCGGCGATGCCGGCATGGGACCCGTACCGCGCCGACACGCGCACCACGATGCGCTTCGACTCGGTGGTGACCGCTCTAGGAGACCTCGCCGGTGACTCGCGCCGCCTCCACGGAACGGTGGGACGAGACCTCTCCGCGTAAACAGGAAGGCTCCCTTCGCCGTACGAAGGGGGCCGGCGGTGGGCCGACCGCTGTCGCGCGCGGTCCACCGCTCCCGTGATCTAACTCGTGTAACCTCGGAGGGGAGAAGGACACGAAGGCAGGCACGAACCACGGCGAGGAGCGTCAAGGGACGTCATGGCAGAAGAATCCCCCGTCCCCGCCTCGATCACGAGCGCCGATGTGGCACGCCTCGCCGGGGTGTCCCGCGCCACCGTCTCCTTCGTGCTCAACAACACTCCCGGCCACCGGGTCAGCGAGAGCACCCGAGCCCGCGTCCGCGACGCGGCCGACCGGCTCGGGTACGTCCCGCACGCCGCCGCCCGGTCCCTGCGCGCCGGACGCAGCAATCTCGTCCTGATGCCCGCCTCGATCTCCGCGATCGGCCGGCTCGTCAGCGACTGGGTCGACGACCTGCACAGCGAACTCGACCGCCGCGGCTATACGGCTGTCCTCCACGCGGGCCGCTTCACCGACCCCGTCGACGCCGCCCGGGCCTGGGCGGAACTACGGCCCGCGGCGGTCGTCGCCCTCGACGGCGACCGCCTCACCGCGCAGGCCGCCGAGTTGCTCCGCCGCGCCGGAGTGCGCGGGTTGCTCGCCTTCGCGTCCCACCCCGTGCCCGGCGTCCACACCATCGGTTTCGACCACACCCGGATCGGCGCCACGGCCGCCGAGCACCTGATCGCCCGCGGCCGGAACCGCATCGGTGTCGTCATGCCCCAGGAGCGTGGCCTCGACGCCTTCGCCCGACCGCGTCTCGCGGGAGCCGAATCGGTTGCCGCCCGCAGCATGGCCACCGTCACCCCGGTGGAACTCGCCTACACCCGTGAGTCCGCGGCCGCGCTCGCCGCCCGCTGGGCGAGCCTGCATCTCGACTCCGTCTTCGCCTACAACGACGAGTACGCCGCCCTGCTCCTCCACGCACTGCGGGCCGAAGGCATCGCTGTGCCGGACGACGTGGCGATCGTAGGCTCCGACGATCTCGTACTTTCGGCTTTCCAGCAGCCCGCGCTCAGCACGATCCGCCTGGACCTGGCCTCACCCGCGCAGATCGCGGACGCCCTGCACGAGCTGATCGAGACCGGTTCGACCGCGCCGCTCCCCGCCATAGAGGCCGTGCTCGTCCACCGCCAGACCTCCTGAGCGTCTCCGTCCCTGCCCACTCAGGCGCTGCGACGCGCGCCTACCCGGGAAGCCGGCGGCTCCCGGCCCGT
>NZ_JBSGWV010000037.1:0-67100 GCF_053609105.1 Streptomyces sp. NPDC054975 | reverse complement strand
CGCCGGAGGAACCGGCGGGCCACCGCACCGGGTCGCCGTAGGTCGGGAGCGGATCAGACGGCCCAGCCGGTCTCCGCGAGGGTGAAGGAGTGCCCGGCCGGGTCGCTGAAGAGGCGGGCCTCGCGCGGCCCGTCCTCGGTGTCGGTGTCCACGGGCCGGGCCCCGAGCGAGACGGCCTCGCGCTCCGCCTCGTCGAGGTCTCCGGGGCCGACCAGGATGCGCAGGTGCGCCTGCAGGGCGTCGTCGGGGCGCGGCCAACTCGGCGGAGCGTAGCCGTGGTCCCTGCGTACGGCGAGGCGGACGCCGGAGCCTCCGACCACCTCGATCAGGTCGGGGTCCTCCCCGATGTGTATCTCGCCCGCCAGCAGTTCGGCGTAGAACTGCGCGAGAGTCTGCGGGTCGGTGCAGTCCAGTACGAGCATGCTTGTCTTGTTGACGGCCATGGTCCCCGGCTACCCCGACCAGGGCCGATCAGTCGAACGTCTCCGCCTGACGGCTCGTACAACTCGACCTGGACGGTGGGGTGTCAGGGTGCTTCCGGGAGGAACGGGCGGTAGTCCGCACCCGGGCCGGAGGGGATCATGGTGTAGCTGGACTCCGGGAGTTCGTTCCACACTCCGGGCAGGTTTCCCAGGGGCTCGGAGACCACGATGCGCGTCTCGTCGGAGACCGCCTTGAGGTAGTCCAGCTCCGGGTGGAGGCGGCGGACCGTCTCGGCCCTGGTGCTGTAGAAGAGCGAGCGGGGCCGTCCCTGGCTGGCGTGCCGGAAGGCCCACACGCGCTGCCCGTCGCTCACGGCCACCGTCATCTGCAGCGGATCGGGGACGCCGTGTTCCTTCCCGAGGCGCTCCACCAGGCCCGCCATGCGGGCCACCGCGCCGGGGACGTCCTGGTCGAGGCCGAAGGTGACCGCCAGGTAGAACATCACCTCGGAGTCCGTCGAACCCTCGATGCAGGGGAAGAGGGCGGGGTCGACGGCCATGCAGAGATCGCGCTGCAGCCGGGGGAAGTCCGCGATGGCTCCGTTGTGCATCCACATCCACCGGCCGTGGCGGAACGGGTGGCAGTTGGTCTGCTGGACGGCCGAGCCCGTGGAGGCGCGGACATGGGCGAAGAACAGGTGGGAGCGGACGTGCGCGGAGAGTTCCTGCAGGTTGCGGTTGTTCCAGGCCGGTCCGACATCGCGGAAGACCGCCGGTGTCCCGTCGCCCTCCGCGCTGTACCAGCCGAGCCCGAAGCCGTCACCGTTGGTCGACTCGACGCCCATGCGGGCGTGGAGGCTCTGGTTGATCAGCGAGTGCTCGGGGCGGTACAGCACGGTGTCGAGCAGTACGGGCGAACCGGAGTAGGCGAGCCAGCGGCACACAGGAACCATCCCCTTTCAGACCATTTCCGAGCCTACGCCCGCGCTGTGACATCGGGGGGCATGCGCGGCCGGGTACGGGGCAGGCGGAGCTGAGCGGGAGAACCGACCCGCTGCGCACGACACGGACGAGGAGTACGGCAGCACGACCGTGCCGTTCTCTGCACACCGGAGGAGTTGTTTCGCGTGACCGAGAACGTGTGGAGCTACAAGTCGACCGCGGGCCACCTGGCCGGTACCCAACTGACCGGCTACAAGGTCGAGGCGATCGACGGCAGCATCGGAAAGGTCGACAAGCACTCCGATGAGGTCGACGACGCCTACCTGGTGGTGGACACCGGTATCTGGATCTTCGGCAAGGAGGTCCTCCTGCCGGCGAGCACCGTGGTCCGGATCGACGTGGACGAGAAGAAGATCTTCGTCGACCGCACGAAGGAGCAGATCGAGAACGCTCCCGAGTTCCACCGCGACAAGCACCTCGAGGACCCGGCCTACCGCCATGAGCTGGGGACGTACTACGGCCTCGGCGGCCCCTTCGGCGGCCGCGTCGTCTGAACCACCCCATGAGGATGGGCCCGGACTCGAACGAGTCCGGGCCCATCCTCATGGGCCTTTCCCTCCTTTCAATTCACCCCCTATGTCCCTTTTGCGTTGCTTTGGCGCGTGAACCGGGCCACTCTCCGCATGGCGTTGCGCATGGATCTCAGGAGCCAGGGCAGGCGGCCGGATCGCCGGTAACACCGGCAGGGGGATTCAAAGGAACGAAAGGCCGTACCCGACGTGACCGCAGCACAACAGAGCATCCATGTGGGCGGAGAGTGGCGCGCAGCCCTCTCCGGCGCCACGCGCGAGATCATCGACCCCGTCGACGCGACCGCCTTCGCGGTCGTGGCGGAGGGCGGTGTCCAGGACACCGACGACGCCGTGGCCGCCGCACGCGCCGCGTTCGACGACGGCGCCTGGCCGCGTACGCCGGCCGCCGAGCGCGCCGCCCTGCTGCGTCGGGTCGCCGGCCTCCTCGAACGCGACCGCGAGCGGATCGGCGCCCTGGAGAGCCAGGACGCGGGCAAGACGCTGGAGGAGGGCCGCGTCGACGTCGACTGCGTCCGCGACGCCTTCCTCTACTTCGCCGACCTCGTGGCGAACGAGGACGCCGGCCGGGTCGTCGACGCCGGTTCGGACGAGATCCACAGCGTCGTCGTGCACGAGCCGGTCGGCGTCTGCGCCCTGATCACCCCGTGGAACTACCCGCTGCTGCAAGCCAGTTGGAAGATCGCCCCTGCCCTCGCCGCGGGCAACACCTTCGTGATCAAGCCCAGCGAGATCACCCCGCTGACCACCGTCGTCCTGGTCGAACTCCTCCTGGAGGCCGGGCTGCCGCTCGGCGCCGCGAACATCGTGACCGGCCCCGGCGCCACGGTCGGCGCCCGGCTGGCCGAACACCCCGACGTCGACCTCGTCTCGTTCACGGGCGGCCTCGTCAGCGGTACGAAGGTCGCCAGGGCGGCCGCCGACAGTGTGAAGAAGGTCGCCCTCGAACTCGGCGGCAAGAACCCCAACGTCGTCTTCGCCGACGCCTGTTCGACCCCCGAGGGGTTCGACACCGCCGTCGACCAGGCCCTCAACGCCGCCTTCATCCACAGCGGCCAGGTCTGCTCCGCCGGCTCCCGCCTCATCGTCGAGGAGTCGCTGCGCGAGCGCTTCGTCACCGAACTCTCCCGCCGCGCCGAACTGATCCGCCTGGGACGCGGCACCGACGACGGCGTCGAGTGCGGCCCGCTGGTCTCCGCGGCCCAGGTGGCGCGGACCGAGGAGTACGTGGCCTCCGCCCTCTCGGAGGGCGCGGTCCTGCGGGCCGGCGGCGAGCGGCCGCCCGGTCCCGGCCACTTCTACCGGCCCACGGTCCTGGACCGCTGCCACCGCCGTATGCGGGTCGTCCGCGAAGAGATCTTCGGCCCGGTCCTCACCGTGGAGACCTTCCGCACCGAGGAGGAGGCCGTCGCCCTCGCCAACGACACCGAGTACGGCCTCGCCGGAGCGGTGTGGACCTCCGACGAGGAGCGTGCCCGGCGGGTCGCGGGCCTGCTGCGGCACGGCACCGTCTGGATCAACGACTTCCACCCCTACCTGCCCCAGGCGGAGTGGGGCGGCTTCGGGAAGTCCGGCATAGGCCGCGAACTCGGCCCGAGCGGTCTCGCCGAGTACCGCGAGGCCAAGCACATCTATCAGAACCTCGCCCCGCGCCCCGTGCGCTGGTTCGCGGGAGAGAAGCAGAAGGACCAGGCATGAGCGACCAGCACATCTACGACTACGTCGTCGTCGGCGGCGGCACCGCCGGTTCGGTGATCGCCTCGCGCCTGACGGAGAACCCGGACGTCAGCGTCGCCGTGATCGAAGGCGGCCCCAGCGACATCGACCGCGACGACGTCCTCACCCTGCGCCGCTGGATGGGCCTGCTCGGCGGTGAGCTGGACTACGACTACCCCACCACCGAGCAGCCCCGGGGCAATTCGCACATCCGCCACAGCCGTGCGCGGGTGCTCGGCGGCTGTTCCTCGCACAACACCCTGATCTCGTTCAAGCCCCTGCCGTCCGACTGGGACGAGTGGGCCGAGGCGGGCGCCGAGGGGTGGGACGCGGCGGCCATGGACCCGTACTTCGCCCGGCTGCGCAACAACATCGTCCCCGTCGACGAGGCCGACCGCAACGCGATCGCCCGGGACTTCGTCGACGCGGCGCAGAGCGCGCTCGGCGTGCCGCGCGTCGAGGGCTTCAACAAGGGCCCGTTCCACGAGGGCGTCGGCTTCTTCGACCTCGCCTACCACCCGGAGAACAACAAGCGGTCGTCCGCCTCCGTGGCGTATCTGCACCCGTTCCTGGACCGGCCGAACCTGCACATCGCCCTGGAGACCTGGGCGTTCCGCCTCGAGTTCGAGGGCACCCGCGCCACCGGCGTCCACATCCGTACGAAGGAGGGCGAGGAGCACGTCGTACGCGCACGGCGTGAGGTCCTGGTGTGCGCGGGAGCCGTGGACACCCCGCGTCTGCTGCTGCACTCCGGGATCGGGCCGCGCGCGGACCTGGAGAAGCTCGGCATCCCGGTCGTGCACGACCTGCCGGGCGTCGGGGAGAACCTGCTGGACCACCCCGAGTCCGTCATCGTGTGGGAGACCCACGGGCCGATCCCGGAGAACTCCGCGATGGACTCCGACGCCGGTCTGTTCGTCCGCCGGGACCCGGAGTCCGAGGGGCCGGACCTGATGTTCCACTTCTACCAGATCCCCTTCACCGACAATCCGGAGCGGCTCGGCTACGAACGGCCCGCGCACGGCGTGTCGATGACCCCGAACATCCCCAAGCCGCGCAGCCGCGGCCGGCTCTACCTGACGAGCGCCGACCCCGAGGACAAGCCCGCGCTCGACTTCCGGTACTTCACCGACGAGGACGACTACGACGGCCGGACCCTCGTCGACGGGATCCGCATCGCCCGGCAGATCGCGGCGAGCGAACCGCTGGCCGGCTGGCTGAAGCGCGAGGTCTGCCCGGGGCCCGAGGTCACCTCCGACGAGGAGCTCAGCGCCTACGCCCGGCACGTCGCACACACCGTCTACCACCCGGCCGGTACCTGCCGGATGGGGGCCGCCGACGACGAACTCGCCGTCGTCGCGCCCGATCTCAAGGTCCGGGGCCTCGACGGCATCCGGATCGCCGACGCGTCCGTCTTTCCGACCATGACCGCCGTCAACCCGATGATCGGCGTACTCATGGTCGGCGAGAAATGCGCCGACCTGCTGGGAGGCACGACCCGATGAAGACTCCGCCGCACACTCCTTCGACGCAATCCGTCTTCTCCGTACGCGACCTGTGGAAGGTCTTCGGTCCGAAGGCCGACCGCGTGCCCGCCGACCGGGAGCTCGCGAGCCTGGACGCCGCCGAGCTGCGCGAGCGCACCGGCTGCACCGCCGCCGTCCGTGACGTCTCCTTCGACGTCCGCAAGGGTGAGGTCTTCGTCGTCATGGGCCTGTCGGGCTCGGGCAAGTCGACGCTCGTACGCTGCCTGACCCGGCTCATCGAGCCGACCTCCGGCACGATCTCCATCGACGGCGAGGACGTGCTGTCCATGGACGCCGGCCGGCTCCGCGAGCTGCGTCGGCACCGGGCGGCGATGGTCTTCCAGCACTTCGGGCTGCTTCCGCACCGGACGGTCCTGGACAACGTCGCCTACGGCCTGGAGATCCAGGGCGTGGCACGCGCCGAACGGCGCGAGCGGGCGGCGGAGTTCGTCACCAAGGTGGGCCTGGACGGCATGGAGCACCGCAGGCCGAGCCAGTTGTCCGGCGGCCAGCAGCAGCGGGTCGGGCTGGCCCGCGCGCTCGCCGTGGACCCCGAAGTCCTGCTGTTCGACGAGCCGTTCAGCGCGCTGGACCCGCTCATCCGCCGGGACATGCAGGAGGAGGTCGTCCGCCTGCACCGGGAGGAGGGCCGCACCATGGTCTTCATCACGCACGATCTGAACGAGGCGCTGAAGCTCGGCGACCGCATCGCGCTGATGCGCGACGGCCGCGTCGTCCAGCTGGGCACGCCCGAGGAGATCGTGGGCGCTCCCGCCGACGACTACGTCAGGGACTTCGTCCGGGACGTGCCGCGCGAACAGGTGCTGACCGTCCGCTCGGCGATGCGTCCCGCACTCGCCGACGAGCGCGAGTCCGGCCCCTCGCTCGCCCCGAGCGCCACCGTCCACGAGGCCATCGAGGCCGTCGCCCGTACGGGCGAGAACGCGCGGGTGGTCGAGGGCGGCCGGTGTCTCGGTGTGGTCGACCACGCGGGGCTCCTCGGTGTCGTCGCCGGGGTCCCGGCCGCCACGGCGGGGAAGGCGGTGGCCTGATGCACGCGCATACGACCTGGCCGCCGCCGGGCTCCACGGCCGGCGCCGCCCACCTGGGGCGGTGGGGCCGATGACCGCCACCGTCACCCCTGCCGCTGCGAACTCCGCGACCGCCACCGGCGCCGGGACCGGCGCGCTGCGCGCGCTCGCGCGCCACCGCGGCCGGCTGATCGGCGCCGGAGCGGCCCTCGGGCTCGTCCTCGGCGCCCTGCTCGTGGGCGGCGGCAGCTGGCCCGCGGCGCTCGCCGTCGACGTGTCCGGGCCGCTCGGCAGCGCCAGCGACTGGATCATCGACAACCGTGACAGCCACCCGCTGTTCCTCCACTTCCTCGGGCACGTCAGCAATGTCGTGGTCGTCTCCGTGCGCGCCGTGTACCTCGTGCTGCTCGCCCTCGGCTGGGCGGGCGTCACCGCCGCCGCCGGCCTGGTGGCGTGGCGGGTCGCGGGCGTCCGGCTCGCGCTGACCTCCGTGGCCGCGTTCGCCGCGTGCGGACTGCTCGGCATGTGGGTGCCCACCATGCAGACGCTCGCGCTGATGGTGGTCGCCGTCGCCGCGTCCGTCCTGCTCGGTGGCCTCCTCGGCCTTGCCGCCGGTCTGTCCGACCGTATGCACCGGGTGCTGCGCCCGGTCCTCGACACCATGCAGGTGCTGCCGGCCTTCGCGTATCTCCTGCCGGTCGTCCTGGTCTTCGGCATCGGCGTGCCCGCCGCCGTCCTCGCGACCGTCGTCTACGCAGCCCCGCCCATGGCCCGTCTCACCGCGCTCGGACTGCGCGGCGCGGACGCCGGTGTCATGGAGGCCGCCGCGTCCCTCGGCGCGACCGGCCGGCAGCGGCTGCTGACGGCCCGACTGCCGCTGGCCCGCAAGGAGCTGCTGCTCGGCGTCAACCAGTCGATCATGATGGCGCTCGGCATGGCCGTCATCGCGTCCGTCATCGGCGCGGGCGGCCTCGGTGACCGGGTGTACCAGGCGCTGGCCTCCGTCGACGTCGGTGCCGCGCTCGCCGCCGGTGTGCCGATCGTGCTGCTCGCCGTCGTCCTGGACCGGGTGACCGCCGCCGCGGGCGAGCGGATCGGCGCGGCTCCGGCCCGCCGGGCCGGGCTCGGCTGGGCCGTCACTCTCGCGGCGACCGCCGCCGTCGCCGTCGCGGGGCGCCTCTCCGACCGGCTCTCCTGGCCCGACGCGTGGACGGTGGAGATCGCCGAACCCGTCAACAGGGCGGTCGACTGGATGACGGCCCACCTCTACTCCGGCGTGCCCGTCGTCGGCGGCACCGCCGACTGGGCCGGGCGTTTCACCACGTGGGTCCTCAACCCCCTGCGTGACGGCCTGCAATGGCTGCCGTGGTGGGCGGTTCTGCTGACCCTGGGCGCGCTCGCCCTGCTCATCGGCACGTGGCGCACCGCCGCGACCGCCGTCCTCGCGATGGCCGCGATCGGGGTGCTCGGGGTCTGGGACCCGGCCCTCGACACGCTCTCCCAGGTCCTGGCCGCCGTCGCCGTGACGCTGCTGCTCGGTGTCGCGCTCGGGGTCGCCGCCGCCCGCAGCACGCGCCTCGGACGCGCGCTGCGTCCGGTGCTCGACGTCTTCCAGACGATGCCGCAGTTCGTGTACCTGATCCCCGTGGTCGCGCTCTTCGGTGTCGGCCGGGCCCCGGCCGTCGCGGCCGCCGTGGTCTACGCGCTGCCCGCGGTCGTGCGGATCACGGCCCAGGGCGTCCGCGCGGTGGACCCGGCCGCCCTGGAGTCCTCGCGCTCGCTGGGCGCGACCGGCCGCCAGCAGCTCTTCCAGGTCCAGCTGCCGCTGGCCCGGCCCGCGCTGCTCCTCGCCGTCAACCAGGGCGTGGTCCTGGTGCTCGCCGTGGTCGTCATCGGCGGCCTCGTGGGTGGCGGCGCACTCGGGTACGACGCGGTCTTCGGCCTCGCCCAGGGCGACCTGGCGACCGGTCTGGTCGCGGGCGCGGCGATCGTCTGCCTCGGCCTGATGCTCGACCGCGTCACCCAGCCGACAGAACGCCGTGACCTCGCCGGAAAGGGGGCCTGAGATGGCTCGCACACGCATCGCCGCGGTGGTGACCGCGGCCGCCCTGGCAGCCGGCCTCACCGGCTGCGGCGCCGCCGACATGACCCGCCAGTCCTCCCCGTACGCCGACGCGAAGGGCTCCCGCACGGTGACCCTGTCCGTGCAGTCGTGGGTGGGCGCGCAGGCCAACGTGGCCGTCGCGCAGTACCTCCTGGAGCACGAGCTCGGCTACCGGGTGGACACCGTCCAGATCGACGAGGTGCCGGCCTGGGACGCGCTCAGCCAGGGCCGGGTGGACGCGATCCTGGAGGACTGGGGCCACCCGGAGCAGGAGAAGCGGTACATCGAGGACAAGGGGACGATCGAGCGGGGTGGCGACCTGGGGGTGACGGGCCACATCGGCTGGTTCGTACCGACGTACTTCGCCGAGAAGCACCCGGACGTCACCGACTGGAAGAACCTGAACAAGTACGCCGACGAGTTCCGCACCCCGGAGAGCGGCGGCAAGGGTCAGTTGCTGGACGGCTCCCCGTCGTACGTCACGAACGACAAGGCGCTCGTGAAGAACCTGGACCTCGACTACCAGGTCGTGTTCGCGGGCTCGGAGGCGGCGCAGATCACGCAGATCAAGCAGTTCGCCAAGGAGAAGAAGCCGTTCCTGAGCTACTGGTACAAGCCCCAGTGGCTGTTCGAGAAGGTCCCGATGACGGAGGTGAAGCTCCCCGCCTACACGGAGGGGTGTGACGCCGATCCGGAGAAGGTGGCCTGCGCGTACCCGCACACGCCGCTGCAGAAGTTCCTCAACGCCCGCTTCGCGGACGGCGGGGGCGACGCCGCCGCCTTCCTGAAGAAGTTCCGCTGGACGACCGAGATGCAGAACGACGTCGCTCTGATGATCGCGGAGCAGAAGCTGTCGCCGCAGGAGGCGGCGGGCCGCTGGGTGAAGGAGAACGAGGCCACCTGGCGGGCCTGGCTGCCGTCCTGACGTGCCCTGCCGGGGGGGGCTCCGCCCGTCAGCTCGGGGTGGCCGGGTGGCCGCGGAGCTTCTTGCGGAGGGTGCGGGTCTCGGGGTGTCTGGGGCCGAAGGCGGCGTCCAGGATGGCGAAGCTGTCGTCGTACCACTGGCGGGCCTGCTCCGGCCCGTCGGTGAGGAGGGCCACGTCGCCGAGGCGCTCGCAGACGACGCTCAGGTCGCGCTGGGTCGCCAGGTCGCGGGGGTCGTCGCCGAGGAGGGAGCGGCGCAGCGAGAGGGACTCGTCGTAGTGGGCGCGGGCGGCTTCGAGGTCTCCGCGGCGCAGGGCCAGGTCGCCCAGGCGTTCGTACTGGACGCCGAGGTCGCGACGGGCCTGTGGGTCGCCGGGGAGTTCGGCCACCAGGGCACGGCGTACGGCCAGGGCGCGCGCGTACCACTCGGCGGCCTCGTCGAGCTCCTGGTGTTCCATCGCCAGCAGGCCGAGGCGTTCCTGCACGACGCCCAGCTCCCGGCGGTCGCCGGGGTGGTGCGGATCGGCGTCGACGACGTGCTCGGCGAGGGAGAGGGCCGTCCTGTAGTGGTCGTGCGCGGTGTGCCGGCCCGCGGGTCCGCCGCTCTGCCGGGCGATCTCGCCCAGCTTGAACTCGCCGAGCCTGAGGTCCCGCAGCAGCCGGATGTCGTCGGGGTTCTCCTCGCGCAGCCGGGTGGCGATGGCCAGGCCTTCCGCGTACGCCTGCGCGGCCTGGTCGAGGCGGTCGGCGTCCACCCAGAAGTCGCCGTACTTGGTGAAGGAGACGCTCAGGTCCCGCCGGGTGGCGAGGTCGGGGAACTGCTCGGCCAGCCGGATGGATTCCGCCAGCATCCGCTCGTAGTGCCGCCGCGCCTCGCGCGGTCTGCCCTTCCGCAGGGCCTGGTCACCGGCCTGCTCGGCCGAGGAACAGCTGTCGACGAGACCCTGCCGGACCCTGACCGCATCCCATCTCGTCATCGAACCCCCACGCACACGACCCGGCCCCATCATGGAGGGAAACCAGAAGGAAACCGCCTGACCGGAACCACTATCCCCGGCACCGGGGCCCTTCGAATCGTCCTGGCGCGAACCTTCCGCCAGAGTTCACCCAACGGTCGTGGGAGCGTCGCGCGAGGCGGGAGTGGGAGGCTGCGCGCAGGGCAGGGGCGGGCGGCGGAACCAGTCGTCCCACCCGCCCGCCCCTGCCCGGTCCGGCTACTTCAGGACGGCGATGGCGGCCTCGTAGTCCGGCTCGGTGGTGATCTCGCCGACGAGCTGCGAGTGCAGCACCTCGTTGTTCTCGTCGAGGACGACCACGGCGCGGGCGGTCAGGCCGGCCAGCGGGCCGTCGGTGATGTCGACGCCGTAGTTGGTGTGGAACTCACGGTCGCGCAGGGTGGAGAGCGTCTTCACGTTCTCCAGGCCCTCGGCGCCGCAGAAGCGGGACTGGGCGAAGGGCAGGTCCGCGGAGATGCAGAGCACGACCGTGTTGTCCAGGTCGGCGGCCTTCTCGTTGAACGCGCGGACCGAGGCGGCGCAGACGCCCGTGTCGACGCTCGGGAAGATGTTCAGCACCTTGCGCTGACCGCTGTACTGCTCCAGCGTGCTGTCCGTCAGCTCCTTGGCGACGAGCGAGAACGCCGGAGCGACGCTGCCGGGGGCGGGCAGCACGCCGTTGACCTGCACGGGGTTGCCCTTGAACGCGATCTGGGCCATGGGGAATCTCCCTCGGAGGGTGTTCGGAGAGTGATACGACAACGCCCACGATCGTACGTTGCGTCCTCCCCGGATCAGCCGGCTCCTGGGGGTGGCATGCCGCCTTTGAGGCGTTCGATGTCCGAGGGGCGGACCTGGATCGCGAAGAGGGCGATCACACAGGCGACGACGGCGAACGCGGCCGCCGTGATGAACCCGGACGAGACGCCTGCCGTCAGAACCTCGTCGGACCAGGGCGGGGGCAGTTGGCCGGTCCTGGCGAACCGGGCCCGTTCCAGCGGGCTGGCCTGGGCGAGGAAGGCGGGGATCAGGTCCTTCGCCTCGTTGCGGCTGGCCGTGCCGAAGACCGTCACCAGGATCGACAGGCCGAGTGAACCGCCCACCTGCTGGGTCGCGTTGAGCAGACCGGAGGCGGCGCCCGACTCCCGCTGCTCGACGTTGGAGAGCGCCATCAGCGTCAGCGAGACGAACATCATGCCCATGCCGAAGCCGAAGACCAGCATGGGCCCGAAGACGCTGCCCATGTAGGTGGAGTGGACATCGGTCAGGGTCAGCCAGGCCAGGCCGACCGCCGACAGGAACGAGCCGACCACCATGAAGGGCTTCGGCCCGTACCGGGGCAGCAGTTGGGAGGCGAGGCCCGCGCCGACCGCGATGATCGCGCTCACCGGCAGGAAGGCCAGTCCGGTCTTCAGCGGGCTGAAGTGCAGGACGTTCTGCACCCAGAGCGTCAGGAAGAAGAACATGCCGAAGATCGCCGCCGCGAGGCAGAGCATGATGCCGTACGTTCCCGCCCGGTTGCGGTCGGCGAACATGTGCAGCGGGGTGATCGGCTGCCGGGAGCGCCGCTCCACCAGGATGAACAGGAGCAGCAGGACGACGGCCGCGCCGAAAGAGACCAGCGTCCAGGGGTCCCGCCAGCCCTCCTGGGCGGCGCGGATGAACCCGTACACCAGCGCCACCATGCCGAGGGTGGAGGTGAGCGCTCCGGTGAAGTCGAAGTGGCCGGGGTGCCGCGCGGACTCCTTGATGTGGCGGGGCGTGAGGAACGCGATGAACAGCGCGATCGGCACGTTGACGAAGAAGATCCAGCGCCAGTCGAGCCATTCGACGAGCAGCCCGCCGGCGACGAGCCCGATCGCTCCGCCGCCCGCCGAGACGGCCGCGAAGACGCCGAAGGCCCGGTTGCGTTCCGGGCCTTCCTCGAAGTTCGTGGTGATCAGGGAGAGCGAGGTCGGGGAGGCGATCGCACCGCCGACGCCCTGCAGGGCCCGGGCGGCGAGCAGTTGCCAGTCGTTCTGGGCCAGTCCGCACAGCAGCGAGGCGAAGCCGAAGAGGAGGATGCCGAAGACGAAGACGCGGCGGCGGCCGAGGATGTCACCGGCACGTCCGCCGAGCAGCAGCAGACCGCCGAAGGTCAGGGTGTAGGCGTTGACCACCCACGACAGGCTCGTGGTCGAGAACCCCAGCGAACTCTGGATGTGTGGCAGCGCGATGTTGACGATCGTGATGTCGAGAACGACCATCAGCTGGCACGAGGCGATGACGAAGAGGGCGATGCCCTTGCCGTCGCCGCTCTTCGTGGGAGTCGCGGTCGGTGCTGCGTGGGGCGTCGGATTCGGTGTACTCATGGCGCATCGCGCCCTCGCTGGGTGAGAGAGCCGTGGGCCGGTCAGTCCACCTTTCGACACTAAGCCCGGGTCCTGGGAGTCTCCAGTTGATCAAGCGGGCGGTCAGTCCAGGACGGCGAGGCCGTCCACCTCCACCTGCGCCTGCTCGTCCCACAGGCGTACGACACCGATCACCGCCATCGCCGGATAGTCGCGCCCGGCCAACCGCCGCCAGATCCGGCCCAGTTCGTGGGCGTGGCGCCGGTAGTCGGCGATGTCGGTGGCGTAGACGGTGACGCGGGCGAGGTCGGCCGGGGATCCGCCGGCGTGGCGGAGCGCGGCGAGGAGATTGGCCAGGGCGGTCTCGAACTGCTCGGGCAGGGTCTGTCCCACGACCTTGCCGTCGCGGTCGAGGCTGGTCTGCCCGGCGAGGAGGACGAGGCGGGAGCCGGTGGCGGTGACGGCGTGGGAGAAGCCGGTGGGCGGGGAGAGTTCGGCGGGGTTGTGCCGGTGCAGGCTCATGCCGTGGCCTCCTTGGACCGTGGGGGCTCCGGGGATGCGGACGCTGTGGGCTCCAGGGTCGTGGACCGCGTAGGTTCCAGGGTCGTGGACGGCGTGGGTTCCGGCGACCGGTCCGTGTGCGGGGCACGCAGCTCTGAAGGGACTTCGCAGAGCGCCCTGGCCTTGTACAGCTCCTTGGCGATGATCGTGCGCTGGACCTCGGTGGCGCCTTCGTAGATGCGCGGGGCACGCACCTCTCGGTAGAGGTGTTCCAGCAGATGGCCCCGTTGCAGCGCCCGCGCCCCGTGCAGCTGGACGGCCGCGTCGACGACGAACTGCGCGGTCTCGGTCGCGAGCAGCTTCGCCATCGCCGCGCGGCGCGGGACGTCGTCCGCCCCGGCGTCGTACGCGGCCGCCGCCGCGTAGACGAGGAGGCGGGCGGCTTCGGTACGGGTGGCCATCTCGGCGACCTGGTGGGCGACGGCCTGGAGGTCGCCGAGCACGCCGCCGAAGGCAGGGCGGGCGGCGGTGTGGGCGAGGGTGGCGTCGAGGGCGGCCTGGGCCATGCCGACCGCGAAGGCGCCGACGCTCGGGCGGAAGCGGTTGAGCGTGGTCATGGCGACCCTGAACCCCTGGTCGGGCTCGCCGAGGAGGTCCGCGGGGCCGACGGGGACGCCGTCGAAGACGAGGGTGCCGATGGCGTGCGGGGCGAGCATGTCGAGGGGGCTGCCGGAGAGGCCGGGCCGGTCGGCCGGGACGAGGAAGGCGGTGACGCCCCGGGCGCCCGCTCCGGGGGTGGTCCGGGCGAAGACGGTGGCGAAGTCTGATTCCGGGGCGTTGGAGATCCAGCGCTTCTCGCCGTGCAGGCGCCAGCCGCCCGCGCCGTCCGGACGGGCTTCCAGGGCGAGCGCGGCGGCGTCGGAGCCGGCGTCGGGCTCGCTGAGCGCGAAGGCCGCGACCGCCCGTCCCACGACGATCTCGGGGAGCCAGCGGGCCCGCTGCTCGGGGGTGCCGAAGGCGGCGACGGGGTGGCCGCCGAGGCCCTGGAGGGCGAGGGCGGTCTCGGCCTCCGTACAGGCGTGGGCGAGGGACTCGCGGAGCAGGCAGAGGTCGAGGGCACCCGCGTCGAAGAGCCCGGCCAGCAGGCCGTGCTCGCCGAGGGCGGCGACGAGGGGGCGGTTGACGCGGCCCGGTTCGCCCTTCTCGGCGAGTGGGCGCAGCCGTTCGGCCGCGAGGGCGCGAAGCTCCGCGCAGCGGATGGTCTGCTGTGGATCGAGTGAGAATACGGACATTCGGACCCCTGTCTCCCTCTGTCTCGCCCTGCCGTGCTGCTCGTCCCTCTGCTGTCCCGCTCTCCCGCACCACTTCTATCGCGGACCGTTGACTGTCGTCACCATCACGATACGCTCGTTGGGCGACCCCACCACGACAAGGGGACGAACTCATGGAGCTGACCCCTTCGGCCCACCACGACACCTTCGCGCGCGACCACCTGCCGCCCGCCGACCAGTGGCCCCGGCTGCTCTTCGATCTGCCGGAGCTCGACTACCCGGAGCGGCTCAATTGCGGCACGGAGCTGCTCGACCGGACCGTGGAACGATTCGGCGCCGAGCGCCCGGCGTTCCGGGACGGCGAGGGAAACGTCTGGAGCTACGGAGAGCTGGCCGAGCGGGTGAACCGGATCGCCCACGTCCTCACCCACGACCTCGGCGTCCTGCCCGGCAACCGGGTGCTCCTGCGCGGCCCCACCACCCCCTGGCTGGCCGCCTGCTGGCTCGCCGTGATGAAGGCGGGCGCCGTCGCCGTCACCGTCCTGGCCCAGCAGCGCGCCCAGGAGCTGGCCGTCATGTGCGAGATGGCCCGCTGCGCGCACGCGCTCTGTGACGTCCGAACGGTGGACGACCTGGTCAAGGCCGAGGTGCCGGGGCTGCGGATCACGGCCTTCGGCGGGGACGCCCCGGACGACCTGCTCACCCTCGCCGCCGCCGCGCCGGACACCTACGAGGCGGTGGAGACCGCCGCCGACGACGTGGCCCTGATCGCGTTCACCTCGGGGACCACCGGGCGGCCCAAGGGGTGCATGCACTTCCACCGGGACGTACTGGCCGTCGCCGACACCTTCTCCACGCACGTGCTGCGCCCGGAGCCGGACGACGTCTTCGCCGGCTCCCCGCCCCTCGGCTTCACCTTCGGGCTCGGCGGGCTCGTCCTCTTCCCGCTGCGCGCCGGAGCCAGCGCGCTGCTGCTCGAACAGGCAGGGCCCAAGCAGCTGTTGGAGGCGATCGCCGAGCACCGGGTGTCGGTGCTGTTCACCGCGCCGACCGCGTACCGGGTGATGCTGGAGGAGATCGACCGGCACGGCGGCCATGACGTCGCCACGCTGGGCTCGCTGCGCCGGTGCGTGTCGGCGGGCGAGAACCTGCCGGCCGCGACCTGGGACGCCTGGTACACGCGCACCGGCCTGAAGCTCATCAACGGCATCGGCGCGACGGAGCTGCTGCACATCTTCATCTCGGCCGCCGACGGCGACATCCGCCCGGGCACGACCGGGCGGCCGGTCCCGGGCTGGCAGGCACGGGTGGTGGACCGGTCCGGCGCCGAGCTCCCGGACGGCCAGGAGGGGCTGCTGGCGGTGCGCGGTCCGGTCGGCTGCCGGTATCTCGCGGACCCGCGCCAGAGCGAGTACGTCCACCAGGGCTGGAACGTCACGGGTGACACGTACGTCCGCGACGCCGACGGCTACTTCCGCTATGTGGCCCGCGCCGACGACATGATCATCTCGGCGGGCTTCAACATCGCGGGGCCCCAGGTGGAGGAGGCGCTCCTCGCCCACCCGGACGTGGTCGAGGCGGCGGTGGTGGGGCACGAGGACGCGCTGCGCGGCCAGATCGTGGTGGCGTACGCGGTGGTACGGGACGGGGTGCCGCGCGACGCGGACACGGCGGGGGCGCTGCGGGCGTTCGTACGGGCCCGGCTCGTGCCGTACAAGAGTCCCCGGAAGATCGTCTTCCTGGACGCGCTGCCCCGGACGGCGACCGGCAAGCTCCAGCGCTTCCGGCTGCGCGCGGGCCCTGAGGACACCGCCTAGAGTGATCACGTGGCCGAGCAGCACACCCCCCGTTCCCTGATCGTCTCGCTGTACGGCGCGTACGGCCGTGGCCTCGCGCCGGGCGAGGAGCCCTTGCCGGTGGCGGAGCTCATCCGCCTCCTCGCGGTGCTCGGCGTGGACGCGCCGTCGGTGCGCTCGTCGGTGTCCCGGCTGAAGCGCCGCGGCCTGCTGCTGCCACGGCGGACGGCCGACGGGGCGGCCGGATACGTCCTGTCGGACGACGCGCGCCAGCTCCTGGACGACGGCGACCGCCGGATCTACGCCCGGACCACTCCGGCGCTCGCCGAGGGGTGGGTCCTCGCCGTCTTCACGGTCCCGGAGGCCGAGCGCCACAAGCGCCACCTGCTCCGTTCCCGCCTGGCCAGGCTCGGCTTCGGGACGGCGGCGCCGGGGGTCTGGATCGCCCCCGCGCGACTGCACGAGGAGACCCGCCACACCCTGGAGCGCCTTGGCCTCTCCTCGTACGTGGACCTCTTCCGGGGCGAGCACCTGGGGTACGCGCCGACGGCGGAGGCGGTGGCGCGCTGGTGGGACCTGCCGTCGATCGCCAAGCTCCACGAGGAGTTCCTGGCCGCCCACGAGCCGGTGCTGCGTGCCTGGAAGGCCACGCCGGGCTCGGCGGAGGACGCCTACCGCGACTACCTCTTCGCCCTCGACTCCTGGCGCCGCCTGCCGTACGCCGACCCGGTCCTCCCGACCGAGCTCCTCCCCCAGGACTGGCCGGGCGCCCGCTCGGCGGCGGTCTTCGCGGAGCTGCACGAACGGCTGCGGGACCTGGGCGCGGAGTTCACCAGGACGGGCTGAACGTCACTTCAGGGTGAGCCGCGGTTTGGGCGCGTCCGTGCGGCCCGTGGGGGGTGTGCGGCTGCCCGCGCGGTACGGGTCCGGCCAGGGGGCCGCCGGGCCCTGGTAGTTCTGGTCGGCCGCGGCGTGCAGGGTCCAGTGGGGGTCGTAGAGGTGGGGGCGGGCCAGTGCGCAGAGGTCGGCGCGGCCGGCCAGGAGGATCGAGTTGACGTCGTCCCAGGAGGAGATCGCGCCGACCGCGATCACGGGGACGCCGAGGGCGTTGCGGATCCGGTCGGCGTACGGGGTCTGGTAGGAGCGGCCGTACTCGGGGCGTTCGTCGGGGACGACCTGGCCGGTGGAGACGTCGAGGGCGTCGGCGCCGTGGGCGGCGAAGGCACGGGCGATCTCGACGGCGTCCTCCGGCGTGGTCCCGCCGTCCGCCCAGTCCGTCGCGGAGAGGCGGACGGTCATCGGCCGGTCCTCGGGCCACACCTGCCGTACCGCGTCGAAGACTTCGAGGGGGAAGCGGAGCCGGTTCTCCAGCGGGCCGCCGTACGCGTCGTCGCGGTGGTTGGTCAGCGGGGAGAGGAAGCCGGAGAGCAGGTAGCCGTGGGCGCAGTGCAGTTCGAGGAGGTCGAATCCGGCGCGGGCGGCGCGCCGGGCGGCGGCGGTGAACTCCTCCCGTACGGCCGTCATGCCCGCCCGGTCCAGGGCGTGCGGGACCTGGTTGACGCCGGGGCGGTAGGGGAGCGGTGAGGCGGCCGTCAGCGGCCAGTTACCTTCGGGGAGCGGCTGGTCGATCCCCTCCCACATGCGGCGGGTGGAGCCCTTGCGGCCGGAGTGGCCGAGCTGGATCCCGACGGCGGTGCCGGGGGCCTGCGCGTGCACGAAGGCGGTGATCCGGCGCCAGGCCTCGGCCTGCTCGTCCGTCCAGAGGCCGGTGCAGGCGGGGGTGATGCGGCCCTGGGGGCTCACGCAGACCATCTCGGTCATGACGAGTCCGGCGCCGCCGAGGGCCCGGGCGCCGAGGTGGACGAGGTGGAAGTCGCCGGGGAGGCCGTCCTCGGCGACGTACATGTCCATCGGCGAGACCACGACCCGGTTGCGCAGGGTGAGGCCGCGCAGCCGGAAGGGGGTGAACATCGGCGGGGTGCCGGGCGGGCAGCCGAAGTCGCGTTCCACGGAGTCGGTGAAGCGGGGGTCGCGCAGCCGCAGGTTGTCGTGGGTGACGCGGCGGGAGCGGGTGAGGAGGTTGAAGGCGAACTGCCGTGGCGGCTGGTCGAGATGGCCCTCGATCTCCTCGAACCAGCGGAGACTGGCGGCCGCGGCGCGCTGGGTCGACTCGACCACGGGCCTGCGCTCGGTCTCGTACGCCGTCAACGCCTGCGCGATCGTGGGCTGTTCCTCGACGCAGGCGGCGAGCGCGAGGGCGTCCTCGACGGCGAGCTTGGTGCCGGATCCGATGGAGAAGTGCGCGGTGTGGGCGGCGTCGCCGAGGAGGACGACGGGGCCGTGGGACCAGCGCTCGTTGACGACCGTACGGAAGGCGGTCCAGGAGGAGCGGTTGGAGCGCAGGGGCCGGCCGCCGAGGACGTCGGCGAAGAGCTTGGCGCAGCGGGCGGTGGACTCCTCCTCGTCCAGCTCGTCGAATCCGGCGGCCCGCCAGACCTCTTCGCGCATCTCGACGATGACGGTGGAGGCGTCGGAGGAGAAGGGGTAGCCGTGGAGCTGCATCACGCCGTGCTCGGTCTCGGCGATCTCGAAGCGGAAGGCGTCGAGGGCGAAGTCGGCGGCGAGCCAGATGTAGCGGCAGCGGTGGGTGGTGATCCGGGGGCGGAAGACGTCCGCGTGGGCCTCGCGGGTCGCGCTGTGGACGCCGTCGGCGGCGATGACCAGGTCGTGGTGGGCGGCCAGTTCGGCGGCGGGCGGGGCCTCGGTGCGGAAGCGGAGCCGTACGCCGAGTTCACCGCAGCGCGCGTGCAGGATCTCCAGGAGCCGGCGGCGGCCGAGGGCGGCGAAGCCGTGGCCGGTGGAGGTGAGGAGGTGGTCACGGTGGCCGATGTGGATGTCGTCCCAGCGGACGAACTCCTCCTGGAGGGCCCGGTACACGGCCGGGTCGGCGTGTTCGATGCCGCCGAGGGTCTCGTCGGAGAGGACCACGCCGAAGCCGAAGGTGTCGTCGGGCGCGTTGCGCTCCCAGACCGTGACCTCGCGGGCGGGGTCGAGCCGCTTGAGCAGCGCGGCGGCGTAGAGCCCGCCGGGTCCGCCGCCGACGACGGCGATCCGCAGGGGGGTCTCCCGGGTCCCGGCCCCGGTCGGGGGCATCGTCAGCGCCCCCGCCACTTCGGGGGGCGCTTCTCGGTGAAGGCGGCGTGGAACTCGGCGTAGTCCTCGCCGTTCATCAGCAGCGCCTGGGTGGCGGCGTCGAGCTCGACGGAGGCCGCGAGCGGCATGTCGAGCTCGGCGGTGAGCAGGGCCTTGGTCTGGGCGTGGGCGAGGGCGGGTCCGTCGGCGAGGCGGCGGGCCAGCTCGGCGGCGCGGGCGGTGGCGGCGCCCTCCTCGGTGAGCTCGCTGAGCAGCCCGATGCGCTCCGCCTCGGCCGCGTGGACCGGGTCGCCGAGCATGAGGAGCCGGGTCGCGTGGCCGAGGCCGACGACCCGGGGCAGCAGGTAGGCCGCGCCCATGTCGCCGCCGGAGAGCCCGACCCGGGTGAAGAGGAAGGCGAAGCGGGCGGTCGGGTCGGCGATCCGGAAGTCGGCGGCGAGGGCCAGGACGGCTCCCGCGCCGGCCGCGACGCCGTGGACGGCGGCGATCACGGGAAAGGGGCACTCGCGGATCGCCCGGACGACCTGCCCGGTCATCCGGTTGAAGTCGAGCAGCTGGGCGGTGTCCATGGCGAGCGTGGCGCCGATGATCTCGTCCACGTCGCCGCCGGAGCAGAAGCCGCGCCCCTCACCGCCGAGGACGAGGGCGCGGACGGCCCGCTCGCGGGAGAGCTCGGCGAGCAGGTCGCGCAGGTCGGCGTAGGCGCCGAAGGTGAGCGCGTTGAGTTTCGCGGGGCGGTCGAGGGTGACGGTGGCGACGCCGTCGTCGACGGTCAGCCGCAGGTGCCGCCAGCGCTCGGTACGGGGTGCGGAGCCGGTAAAGGGGCTCATGGGCGACGCCCTCCCTTCCTCCTCCCCAGGAGCGTATCACCGCATCGTGACTGTCGTCACGAGCACGCGATACGTTCGCGGCGGCTTCCCCGGACCGAAGGTCCCGGCGCCTTCGGGCCGCCGGGCCCCGCCATGAAGGAGGGGGTGCCCATGGATCCCGCCGACGCGCTCCGTAAGGTTGAAAGCAGGACGTCTCGGGACACGTCCTCCCCCACGCACCGCCTTGCCCCTGCCCTCGGCGAACGGACTCCGCCATGGTCGAAGCCACCGACCCCACCACGTGGCGCATCGAGCTTCCGCACACCACCGCCGCCGTGCCGATCGCCCGCGCGCTGGTCCGCACCGCGCTCACGGAGATCGACACGCCCGCCGACAGCGACACGGCCGAACTGCTGACCGCCGAGCTCGTCGCCAACGCCGTGGAGCACACGGGCGGCGAGGGCCCCATCGAGCTGGTCGTCGAGCTGCTGCCGGGCGGCTGTCAGGTCGAGGTGCACGACCGGCGCCCCGCCCGCCCGGGCGAGCTGATCGGCCCGGAGCCGGTCGAGATGCCCGACCCCTGGCAGGAGCACGGCCGCGGCCTGCTCCTCATCCGCGCGCTCTCCAGCGACTGCGGCCACCGCCCCACCGCACAGGGCAAGGCGGTCTGGTTCACCCTCCCCGCGGTACCGGCGCAGCGCAGGCCTGCGCACTGAGGGTGCGCCGGAGGCCGCGGCCTTCCGGGCGTATCGCCCTTACGCGGCAGGGGCCATCGTCGCGACCAGGACCGCCTTGATCGTGTGCATCCGGTTCTCCGCCTCGTCGAAGACGACCGAGTGCTTCGACTCGAAGACCTCGTCGGAGACCTCCAGCTCGGTCAGCCCGTGCCGGGCGTGGATGTCACGGCCGACGGCCGTACCGAGGTCGTGGAAGGCCGGCAGACAGTGCAGGAACTTCACGTCCGGGTTGCCGGTGGCGCGCAGCACGTCCATGGTCACGGCGTACGGCACGAGGTCGGCGATCCGCTCGTCCCAGACCTCCTTGGGCTCCCCCATGGAGACCCAGACGTCGGTGGCGACGAAGTCCGCCCCCCGGACCCCCTCGGCGAGGTCCTCGGTGAGGGTGATCGTCGCGCCGCTGCTCTCCGCGAGCGCGCGCGCCGAGGCGACGACCTCCTCGCCCGGCCAGTACGCCTTGGGCGCCACGATCCGCACGTCCATGCCGAGCAGGGCGCCGGTGACGAGGTAGGAGTTGCCCATGTTGAAGCGGGCGTCGCCGAGGTAGGCGAAGGCGACCTCGCCGAGCGGCTTGTCCGTGTGCTCCGTCATGGTGAGCACGTCGGCGAGCATCTGGGTGGGGTGCCAGTCGTCCGTCAGACCGTTGAACACGGGCACGCCCGCGTGGGCGGCGAAGTCCTCGACCTTCGAGTGGCTGTCGCCGCGGTACTCGATGGCGTCGAACATCCGGCCGAGAACGCGGGCGGTGTCCTTGACCGACTCCTTGTGGCCGATCTGCGAGCCCGACGGGTCCAGATAGGTCGTGGAGGCGCCCTGGTCGGCGGCGGCGACCTCGAAGGCGCAGCGGGTGCGGGTGGAGGTCTTCTCGAAGATCAGCGCGATGTTCCGGCCCCGCAGCCGCTGGACCTCGGTGCCCGCCTTCTTGGCCGCCTTGAGCTCGGCGGCCAGGTCGATCAGACCGCGGAACTCCTCGGCGGTGAAGTCCAGCTCCTTGAGGAAGTGGCGGCCGATGAGGTCGGTGGCCATGGGGTGCTCCTGGATACGGTCGGGGACGGCGACGAACAGCGACGAAACATGTCAGCGACTGGAAGTCTATACGTAAATCAGTATGGCTATACAGTGACGTTGCCTACGCGTCGCCTCCCGACCGGACTCACACGGCGTCGCGCTCCACCGGACAGCTCATGCAGCGCGGGCCTCCCCTCCCCCGGCCCAGCTCGCTGCCGGGGATCTCGATCACCTCGATGCCCTGCTTGCGCAGATGCGTGTTGGTGGTGACGTTCCGCTCGTACGCCACGACCACGCCCGGCTCGACGGCGAGGACGTTGCAGCCGTCGTCCCACTGCTCGCGCTCCGCCGCGTGGACGTCCTGCGTGGCCGTGAGGACCCGGATGTCCTGGAGGCCGAGCGCGGCGGCGATCGCGCTGTGCATGTGCTCGGGCGGGTGGTCGGTGACCCGCAGGGACTGCCCCTCGTCGCCCGGCTCGATCGTGTACGAGCGGAGCATGCCGAGCCCCGCGTACTGGGTGAAGGTGTCGTGGTCGACCATCGTCATCACCGTGTCGAGGTGCATGAACGCGCGTCGCTTCGGCATGTCGAGGGCGACGATCGTACGGGCCGAGCCGGCCGCGAACATCCCCCGGGCCAGCATCTCCACCGCCTGCGGGGTGGTCCGCTCGCTCATCCCGATGAGGACGGCTCCGTTGCCGATGACGAGGACGTCACCGCCCTCGATGGTGGACGGGTAGTCGGCCTGGCCCTCGGACCAGAGGTGGAAGGTGCCCGCCTCGGAGCCGGTGAAGAGCGGGTGGTGCTTGTAGATCGCCTCGAAGTGGACGGTCTCCCGCTGACGGGCGGGCCAGCGCATGGCGTTGATGGACACGCCGTCGTAGATCCAGGCGGAGGTGTCCCGGGTGAAGATGTGGTTCGGCAGCGGCCTGAGGACGAAGTCGTCCAGGTCCATGACGTGGAACCGGACCGAGGTCGGCTCGCGGTGCGCGGCCAGGAACTCCCGCTTCGTCATCCCGCCGACCAGCGCCTCGGTGAGGGCGGCGGCGTCCAGGGAGTCGAAGGCCGCGCGGAGGTGGTCGGCGGCGAGGGGGCCGTACTCCTTCTCGTCGAAGACCCGGTCGAGGACGAGTTTGCGGGCCGCGGGCAGTTCGAGGGACTCGCGCAGGAGGTCCCCGAAGAGGTGGACGTCGACGCCCCGGTCGCGCAGGACGTCGGCGAAGCCGTCGTGCTCCTGGCGGGCGCGGCGCACCCAGAGCACGTCGTCGAAGAGGAGAGCGTCCTTGTTGGAGGGTGTCAGCCGCTTCAGCTCCAGATCGGGCCGGTGCAGTATGACGCGGCGGAGCCGCCCGGTCTCGGAATCGACATGGAATCCCATGCGCCCATCCTGACGGAGCCGGGCGGCTCGCGCGTGGTTCTCGGTCACGACGAGCCGCCCGTCACCGACGCCGACGTACGTCCCCGACGCCGGCGTCCCTCACCGACGGAGGCGTCCGTCACAGACGCGGGTCCACCGGCTCGGACTCCAGGGCGAGCACCGCGAAGACGGCCTCGTGCACCCGCCACAGCGGCTCGCCCTCGGCCAGCCGGTCCAGCGCCTCCAGGCCGAGCGCGTACTCGCGCAGCGCCAGCGAACGCTTGTGGCCGAGGAAACGGTTTCGCAGCCGCTCCAGGTTCTCGGGACGGGTGTACTCGGGACCGTAGATGATCCGCAGGTACTCGCGGCCGCGGACCTTCACCCCCGGCTGGACGAGCCGGCCGCCGGCGCCACGGACGAGCGCGGCGAGCGGCTTGACGACCATGCCCTCGCCACCGGCCGCGGTCATCTCCAGCCACCAGTCGACACCGGCGCGTACCGACGCCTCGTCCCCCGTGTCGACGATCAGCCGACGCGTGACCTGCAGCAGGCCGGTCGGATCGGCGTCGACCAGCCGGTCGATCCATCCGAGCTGCTCGTCGTGGGGTACGGCGGCCAGCGAGCGGCCCTGCACGGCGAGGACCTGGAAGGGCGCGAAGCGCACGCCCTCAAGCCCCTGCGTCGGCCAGCAGTAGCGGCGGTACGCCTCGGTGAACGCCTCGGCGTCCGCCGCCCGCTCCCGCTGCTTGGCGAGGAGCGCGTCCACTCCGCTCACGCCTCGCGCCGCCGCCTGCTCCAGCGCGCCGAGCGCGCCGGGGAAGACGGCGCGGGAGGCCGCGCCGACGGCCGCGTACTGCGAGCGCAGCAGCCCCACCGACTTCAGCGACCACGGCATGAGTTCGCCGTCGAGCAGCAGCCAGTCCCCCGCGCCGGAGGCGCTGTTCGATGCTGCGAGGCTCTCCCACAGCCCGGCGGCGGTGATCGCCGTCCGCAGCCGCGCGAGGACCTGCTCGGTGACCGCCTGGTCGTCGAAGAAGGGCCGTCCGGTGCGGGTGTGCAGCGCGCCGGTGGGCCCGTCGGCCCCGAACCGCTCGCGTGCCGCGTCCGCGTCGCGGCAGACCAGCGCGACCGCCCGCGAGCCCATGTGCTTCTCCTCGCACACCACTCGCTCCACGCCGTCCGCCCTGTACTGCGCGAACGCCTCGGCGGGGTGCTCCAGGTAGCCGTCCACCTTCGAGGTGGCGGTCGGCGCCATGGTCGGCGGCAGGTAGGCGAGCAGGCGCGGGTCGACGGCGAACCGGCTCATGACCTCCAGGGCCGCCGCCGCGTTCTCCTCGCGTACGGAGACGTTGCCCATCTGCCGGGTCTCCACGATCCGGCGTCCGTGCACGTCGGCGAGGTCCAGCGGCCGCCCCTCGTGACCGCCCGGCGCGTCGGTGGTGAGCGGCCGGGTCGGCTCGTACCAGACCTTCTCCGCCGGTACGTCGACGAGTTCGCGCTCCGGCCAGCGCAGCGCGGTCATCTTCCCGCCGAAGACGGCGCCGGTGTCCAGGCAGATGGTGTTGTTGATCCAGGAGGTGTTCGGAACGGGCGTGTGGCCGTAGACGACGGTGGCCCGGCCTCGGTACTCCTCCGCCCACGGGTAGCGCACGGGCAGGCCGAACTCGTCGGTCTCGCCCGTCGTGTCCCCGTACAGCGCGTGCGAGCGCACCCGGCCGGAGGTCCGGCCGTGGTACTTCTCCGGCAGACCGGCGTGGCAGACCACGAGCTTGCCCTCGTCGAGGACGTAGTGGCTGACAAGCCCGTCGATGAACGTGCCCACCTCGGCGCGGAACTCCTCGCTCTCGCGCCCCAGTTGCTCGATGGTCTCGGCGAGGCCGTGGGTCTCCTGGACCTTGCGGCCCTTGAGCCAACGGCCCAGCTTGTTCTCGTGGTTGCCGGGCACGCAGAGCGCGTCGCCGGCCGCGACCATCCCCATGACGCGGCGCAGGACACCCGGGCTGTCGGGCCCCCGGTCGACGAGGTCGCCGACGAAGACGGCCGTACGGCCCTCGGGGTGGTGGCCGTCGACGTACCCCAGGCGGGTGAGCAGGGTCTCCAGCTCGGAGCGGCAGCCGTGGATGTCGCCGATGATGTCGAAGGGTCCTGTGAGGTGACGCAGGTCGTTGAACCGCTTCTCCAGGACGACCTGGGCCGCCTCCACCTCCTCGACGCTCCGCAGGACGTGCACCTTGCGGAAGCCTTCGCGCTCCAGACCGCGCAGCGAGCGCCGCAGCTCGCGACGGTGGCGCTGGATGACGTGCCGGGGCATGTCGGCACGGTCGGGACGGGCCGCGTTCCGGGACTGGCAGACCTCCTCGGGCAGGTCGAGCACGATCGCGATGGGGAGGACGTCGTGCTGCCGGGCCAGCTGCACGAGCTGGCGCCGGGCCTCCTGCTGGACGTTGGTGGCGTCGACGACGGTCAGCCGGCCTGCCTCCAGGCGCTTGCCCGCGATGTAGTGCAGGACGTCGAAGGCGTCCTTGCTGGCGCTCTGGTCGTTCTCGTCGTCGGCGACCAGGCCTCGGCAGAAGTCGGAGGAGATGACCTCGGTGGGCTTGAAGTGGCGCCGCGCGAAGGTGGACTTGCCGGAGCCGCTCGCGCCGACCAGGACCACGAGGGACAGGTCGGTGACGGGCAGCGTGCGGGTGACACCGGTGGTGGTCATGCCTGCTCCTCCTTCGGGGTCGCGGTGGTCTGCTGGGTGAAGACGGCCATCTGGGTCGGCGGGCCGACCTCGGGGTCGTCCGGGCCGACGGGTGTGAACTCGACGCCGTATCCGTACTGTTCGGCGACGCGCGCCGCCCAGGTGCGGAACTCCTCGCGGGTCCACTCGAAGCGGTGGTCACCGTGCCGGACGTGTCCGGCAGGGAGGGACTCCCAGCGGACGTTGTACTCGACGTTCGGCGTGGTCACGAGGACCGTCCGGGGGCGCGCCGAGCCGAACACGGCGTACTCCAGGGCGGGCAGCCTCGGCAGGTCGAGATGCTCGATGACCTCGCTGAGCACGGCCGCGTCGTAGCCGGTGAGCCGCTTGTCGGTGTACGCGAGGGAGCCCTGGATCAGCTTCACGCGGCCGGCCTGGCGCTCGCCCAGCCGGTCGAGGCGCAGCCGGCGCCCGGCGATGGTCAGGGCCCGCACGGACACGTCGACGCCGACGATGTCGGTGAAGCGCACGTCCTTGAGCAGCGCCTGCACCAACTGGCCCTGCCCGCAGCCGAGATCGAGCACGCGACTGGCGTCGGCGGCGTGCAGCGCGGCGAGGATCGCGTCGCGCCGCTGCACGGCGAGCGGTACCGGCTTCTCCTCGGTGTCCTGCGACTCGTCGACCGCGTTGTCGACGTCCTCGACGTCGAGCCCGTCGGCCTCGGCGAGGCGCGCGAGCTCCAGGCGCTCCATGGCGTCCCGGGTCAGGCCCCAGCGGCGGGAGAGGTAACGACTGGTGATCAGCTTCTGCTCGGGGTGGTCGGCCAGCCAGCCGTCACCGGCGCGCAGCAGCTTGTCGACCTCGTCGGGCGAGACCCAGTAGTGCTTGGCGTCGTCGAGTACGGGCAGCAGGACGTACAGCTGGTTGAGCGCGTCGGCGAGCCGCAGCTCCCCTTCGAGGACGAGGCGTACGTAGCGCGAGTCGCCCCACTCGGGAAACGCGGTGTCCAGCGCCACCGGCTCGGCGTCGACCGTGTCCCAGCCGAGCGGCCCGAACAGCTTGCGGACCAGTTCGGCTCCGCCGCGTGCCGGGAGCGCCGGAACCTCGACGCGCAGCGGCAGGGGAGCGGCCGCCCGCTCGGGCATCGCCTTGCAGGCGCCGTGCAGCGCGCTCTTGAAGACGGTGGCGAGGGCGACGGCGAGGAGCGAGGACGCGGCGTAGGGCCGGTCGTTCACGTACTGCGCGAGCGCGGAGTCGGGGGCGCCGCCCCGGCCCTTGCCCTTGCCGCGCCGCACCAGACCGATGGGGTCGACCTCCAGGAGAAGGGCGGCCGTGCACCGCTCGGCGGTCGCCTCGGGGTAGAGGACGTGCGCCGTGCCGTGCGAGGTCGAGAACGTCTGCGCGTTGTCGGGATGCTTGTGCAGCAGGAAGCCCAGGTCGGTCGCGGGACGCTCGGGGGTGCCGGTGGTACTGATCGTCAGGAACACACGTCCGAGTATGGGCGCCGGACCCGGCTCCGACCAGGCATTTTTCCCTACGCCCCCGGGCGGTGCCCGGACCCCCGGTCCGGGTCGGGGTCCCGGTGGCGGGCGAGGCACTCCAGGGGCCCGCCCTCGGGTACGGGGCCGACTCGCACCCGGCTGTACGTCACGGCGCCAGCACGGCGGACAGGGCCGCGACACGGTCCGGGCCCACGCGGCAGCAGCCGCCGATCAGCCGGGCCCCGGCGGCCGGCCAGTCCCGCATCCGGTCCGGGGCGAAGGACCCGGCGCCACGCCAGGTACGGGCGCCGGCGTCCCACTGCTCCCCGCTGTTGGGGTAGACGACGACCGGCTTCCCCGTGCTCTCGGCGGCGACCTCCACGGCCCGCGCCGCGTCCGCCGGCTCACAGCAGTTGACCCCGGCCGCGAGCACCTGGTCGTTCCCCGCGACGAGCCCGAACGCCTCGCCCAGTCCCTGCCCGGCCCGGGTCCGCTCCCCCGCCACGGTGTACGAGAGCCAGACCGGCACCCCGCACCCCTCGACGGCCCGCAGCAACGCCTCGGCCTCGACCAGGTCCGGCACCGTCTCCAGGGCCAGCACGTCCGGCCCCGCCGCCACGAGCGCCTCGACCCGGGGCCGGTGGAACCGCTCCAGCTCACGCACCGTCAGTCCGTACCGGCCGCGGTACTCGCTGCCGTCGGCGAGCATCGCTCCGTACGGCCCCACCGACGCGGCCACCCACACCGGCGCCGCCGCGCCCTCCCCCGCCGCCCGGGCCAGCTCCACGCTCCGCCCGAGCAGCCGCGCCGCCTCCGCCCGGCCCACACCGCGCCGGGCGAAGCCCTCGAACGTGGCCTGGTAGCTCGCGGTGATCAGCACCCGGGCGCCCGCCCGCGCGTAGGCGGTGTGCGCCGCCTGGATCTGCTCGGGCCCGTCGGCGAGCAGCCGCGCCGACCAGAGCGCGTCGCCCAGGTCGCAGCCCTGGGCCTCCAGCTGGTTGGAGAGCCCGCCGTCGAGGACGAGCACGTCGTCGGCGAGCGCCTCGGCGAGGGTGCGGACGGGCCTCATCGTCGCGCCTCCCCGTCAGCCGAGCTGCGTCTGGACCTGGTCGGAGATCAGCTCCAGGTGGTCCAGGTCGGCCAGGTCGAGGACCTGGAGGTAGATCCTGGACGCCCCGATCGCTCCGTACCGCCCGATCTTGTCGACGACCTCGGCGGGCGAGCCCGCGAGACCGTTCGCCTTCAGCTCCTCCACCCCGCGCCCGATGGCCGCCGCCCGGCGGGCCACCTCCGCGTCGTCCTTGCCGACACAGACCACCAGGGCGTTGGAGTACACCAGCTCGTCGGCCCGGCGCCCGGCGGCCTCCGCGGCGGCCCGGACGCGCCCGAACTGCCGCTCGCTGTCCTCCAGCGACGCGAAGGGGATGTTGAACTCGTCCGCGTACCGGGCGGCCAGGCGCGGCGTACGGCTCGCGCCGTGCCCGCCGATGAGCACCGGGATCCTGTCCTGGGCCGGCTTGGGGAGCGCGGGCGAGTCGGCCAGCTGGTAGAACTCGCCGTCGAAGGAGAACTTCTCGCCGAGCTTGGTGTTCCACAGCCCGGTGACGATCGCCAGCTGCTCCTCGAGGCGGCCGAACTTCTCCTTGGGGAACGGGATGCCGTACGCCCGGTGCTCCTCCTCGAACCAGCCTGCCCCCAGGCCCAGTTCGATCCGGCCGCCGGACATCTGGTCGACCTGGGCGACCTGGATGGCGAGGACGCCGGGGAGGCGGAACGTACCGGCGGTCATCAGCGTGCCGAGCCGGATCCGCCGGGTCTCCCGGGCCAGTCCGGCCAGGGTGATCCAGGCGTCGGTCGGCCCGGGCAGCCCGTCGGCGGTGCCCATGCTGACGTAATGGTCGGACCGGAAGAAGGCGTCGAAGCCGAGGTCCTCGGTGGCCTTGGCGACCTTGAGCAGGGTGTCGTAGCTGGCCCCTTGCTGGGGCTCGGTGAAGATTCGAAGATCCATGCCTCCATCCTGCACCGCCGGGCGGCCGTCAACCTCTCCGTCATCCCGAGGGCCGCTCCGGCTCGGTCGGGTGAATATCGGGCCCCCTGGCGTGGCGCGTTCCGCCAGGCCAGTGACCGTGGCCCGGCACCCGTCGTTGGCTCGGGCGGAGCCGGACCGCCCGGCGCCCGCGTGCCGGCGGCCGCTGCCGGTGCGTCGTTCTCCCGTGTGGCCCCTCCCTCAGGGGAAGGGCCTGGGCCGAGGAGGCCGCCATGTCCCAGGAAGCCGCGCCCGAAAGGGCGATGCCCGAGCAGCCGGTGCAGCAGTCCGTGCCCGAGCAGAAGGGCTCCGGCGCCCCCAAGGGCCTGCTGCAGCAGATGGAGGAGCTGATGGCGGCGCTCACTGCCGACCTGTCGCAGCTCGACGCCGACCTTCAGTCCTCGGCGGACCGTCTGGAGACCCAGGCGAACGACGAGCCCCGCGCGGACTGACGCCGCCCCGGCCGCCCGCCGGCGACTCATGACCACCCCGCCGGACCCGCCCGGCCCCGGGCGGCATCGGGCGGCCGGTCCCGCTCCCGCACCGCGAGTCGGCGCAGCATCCCGCGCACCCGGTCGTTCGACTCGTCGGCGGCGTCTATGGCCTCGATGCACTGCCAGTACAGACCCTCCTCGTCGGTCGCGCAGGCCACGCCGACCAGGGCGATCCCCACTTCCCCGAGCAGCGCCCCGAGCGCGGTCAACGCCACGCGCGGATTGACCACGTCGGTGAGCTGGGCGGCCCTCGGAACGCCCGTCCCGAGGACCGGGTGGTCGGCCACCATTCCGCGCCCGCCGCCGATCTCGCTCAGCCCGCGTGCCTCGCTCCGGACCTCCTGCGGTCCGCAGAGGGCGAGATGACTCCCTATCGCCTGCGCGAGGGCCTGGGCCTGCCAAGCCTCCGCCACGATGTCCAGCGCCGTCCCGCTCTCCGCGAGCGCGTGCCGGCCTGCCGCGATCAGTCGCTCCGCTTCCATGAACGCCGCCCCCGTTCGTACGACTTACTGCCCAATGACTCCATTACCCAGCGTGAAGGCGCCTGAGCCTCAACGCCAGAGGAATTCGGAAATCTGTGGACAGGAAGCTCGATGGGGAGATCCCGATCACTCCGAAGAGTGACGAAAACCGTTTTCGGTCGCGTCCCCGTCCCGCCCCGGAGGCCGTCCGGCGGGAAAGCGGAGTTCGTTCCTGTCGATCTTCGCCGCCAGGGCGGCGAGCGGATCCACGCCCAACGCCCCGCAGAACTGGAGCAGATACGCCAGCACGTCCGCGACCTCGTCCTCGACCCGGTGGGCGGAGTCCGGGTCGTCCATCACGCGCTCCGCCTGCTCGGGCGTCAACCACTGGAAGATCTCCAGGAGTTCGGCCGCCTCGACGCTGAGCGCCGCCGCCAGGTTCTTCGGGGTGTGGTACGGCTGCCACTGCCGCGCGGCCGCGAACTCGGCCAGCCTGCGCTGCAATCCCGCTACATCCAGTTCACTCACGCCCCAGGTCTACCACCGACACCCCTGGCATCTCGCGCGCGTAACCGGCCGCCCACTCGCCCACCGCGCCGACGAACCGGATGTGCCCGTCGGCGCAGATGTCGGCGGCGAGGCCGAACAGCGCGCGCAGTTGCGCCCCGTCCAGGGACCGGTCGAGGCCGTCGGCGAGGATCGTCAGGGTCCTCATCGCCGCGGGCACCTCGCCGAGCTGGTCCATGGCGAGCACACCGGGCCCGGTGAGCAGGACGAGCGCGAGAGCGAGATAGCGCAGTTCTCCGTCGCCGAGCCGGCCGAGCGGCGTCACGACGGGCGCCCGGCGCGGCGCCGGGACCAGGGCGTCCCCGGTCCACGCCGCAGGGGTGGCCGCGCCCGGCCGTCCGTCGCTTCCCGGTGTGCGCTCCAGAAGCGCCCGTACCGTCGCGTCGGGCAGCTCCTCCACCCGTAGCCCGGTGACGAGGCCCGCGCAGCCGGCGTCCGCCACCGCCGCGAGCCGGGCGTGGCGGCGCGGGCACTCGGTGGCGGTGCGGTGCAGCACCTCCGCCAGGTTGTCGCAGCCGCGCCGCAACCGGCCCTCGCCCCTCTCCACGGGTTCCCGCATCCGGTCGGGCCGCGGGTCGCAGGGGAACACCGAGCGCAGCGCCACCACCACCTGCTCGGCCGCCGCCAGAACCTCCAGCTGTCCCTTCGTCTTGCCGGCGACGCGCAGCGGGAGCAGCGCGGTGCCGAGGAGGTCGTCGGGGAAGGGCGCCCGGGTGACGGGGGTGGCGCCCGCGGTGTGCCACTCGGCCTGCACGGTCGTGCGGCCGGGGTCGCGGAGCGCGGTGGTGAGGAGCGTTCGGCCGCGGCAGGTGAGCCGTTCGCCGACGATGCGGAGCGTGGGTTCGGCCTGCACCGCGAGGTCGAGGCGGACGGGTCCGGCCGGGCCGTCGACGGTGCAGCCGATGCGGAAGCCCCGCCTTCCCTGGGCGTCGGGCCGGGCCTGTTCGGGGACGCAGGCGGCGGGGTCGGGGAACGCGGTGGCGAGGTCCTCGCCCGCGCCGAGCCGGGCGAGCGCCTCGTAGGCCCGCAGGGCGCTGGACTTGCCGCTGCCGCTCGGCCCGGCGAAGAGCGTCACGGGCCCGAGCGGGTGGACGGCGGCGCGGTGCGCGGCGAAGGCGGAGAGGCGGAGCTCGGTGACGGCGGGCCGGGCCGCCCGGCGCGCGGAGGCGTCCGTCAACTGCCGCAGTATGTCCCGACGCGCGGCTCGGCCACCGGACCCGCCGTCCACCGGCCCGCGACCGGCCGGAACCCCTCCCGCCGGACCGCCACCGGCCGGAGCCCGTTCCCCGGCCGGGCCGCGCAAGGGCGCCCGGACCGGCGTCGTCGTACAGGTGGAGGCAGCGGCGGAGGGCGAAGGGAGGGAGGAGACGGAAGCGGGCGTGGGGCCGCCGGTGGAGTCCATGATCGGACCGTACGCAGCCCCCTGGATGACGAACCGTTACGCCCTCTCCATCTTCCTACGATCGAGGGACGGTCACCCGGGCCGTCTCCTCCCCCGCCTCCGCGTCGGAGGTGCCCTCGACCTCCGTACCGGCCGGAGCGAGCAGGAAGACGTTGCGGTCGACCCGGTGCATGCCGCTGCCGAGCCCGAACACGACGCCGCTGCTGAAGTCCAGGATGCGCTTGGCCACTTCGGTGTCGGCGCCGGTCAGGTCGAGGAGGACCGGGATCCGGGCGATGAGGTACTCGGCGACCTCGCGGGCGTCGGCGAAGACCTGGACGCGCAGCACGACCATGCGGCGCTGCTCTGCGGCCTCGTACGGGTCGGCCATCGCGCGGTGGTCGACCCTGGACGGCCATTCGTCACGGCCGCGCAGGGGGACGACCTGGGCGAGGCCCTCCCACTGTTCGTCGGTGACGTCGTACCTCTCGTACCTACTCATAGGCCCATCCTCCCGTTTCTCACCCGTTCGGCCCAACACCGACACGAGGGACTCCGGCCGGCTCGCTCACGGGGCGTCAGCGTTCGACCGGCAGTCCGCGCGGCTCCTTGATCCGCTTCATGATGATCTGTGAGTTGACCTCCGTGACGCCCGCCAGCGAGGTCAGCCGCTCGATCCAGAGGCGTTCGTACGCGGCGAGGTCGGCGACCGCGATGCGCAGGAGGCAGCCGGGGCTGCCGAAGAGGCGGTAGGCCTCGATGACGTCGGGGATCTCCTGCAGGGCTTCCTCGAAGGCCTCGACGGTCTCCCGGTCGCGCCGGACCTCGATGGAGACGAGCACCTCGAAACCGCGCCCGACGGCGGAGGGGTCGATCACGGCGCGGTACCCCTGGATCACGCCGTCCTCCTCCAGCTGCCGCACGCGGCGCAGGCAGGCGGAGGCGCTGAGGCCGATGCGCTGGGCGAGCTCCAGGTTGGTCAGCCGGCCGTCATCCTGAAGCTCGCGCAAGATACTGCGGTCGATCCGGTCCATGGCGCAATTATGCACGCCGCAATTTACGAATCCGGCCCTGAACTCGCAATCACATTGCAGACAAGCTGTCCTATCGTTGCGAAGGCGACTACCTACGATCCCCGGGACAGACACCCATGCAGTGGACACGCGACGACCGGCCCCGCCGGATCACCCTCATCAGCACGGGCGGCACGATAGCCAGCCGCTGGCAGGGCACCGGTTACGCCGCCGACGCCTCCGGTGACGACGTCCTGGCCACCTCCGCGCTCCCCGAGGGCGTGACGGTCGAGGTCGTCGACCTCTTCAACGTCAACAGCTCCCGGATGACCTCGGTACGGCAGCTCACGCTGCTGCGCGCGGTCCACGCGGCGCTCGCCGACCCCGGCGTGGACGGCGTCGTCGTCACGCACGGCACGGACACCCTGGAGGAGTCCGCCTTCTTCCTGGACCTCCACCACGCGGATCCCCGCCCGGTCGTCTTCACCGGCGCGCAGCGTCCGCTCGGTACGGGGGACGGCGACGGCCCCGGCAACGTGTACGACGCCCTGCAGGTCGCCGCCTCGGTGCGTGACCTGGGCGTCCTCGTGGTCTTCGACGGCCGGGTGCACGCGGCGCGCGGCACGGTGAAGACGCAGACCCTGGCGGCGGACGCGTTCGCCGATCCGACGGAGAGCGGCCTCGGGAAGGTCGGCTTCGGCAGCGTCCACATCCGCCGCAGCCCGGACCGGCCCACCCCGCTGCCCCTCCCCACGGCGGACCCGGCTGCCGGGGAACTGCCCCGCGTCGACGTGGTCATGCACCACAGCGACGGCGACCCCCTCTTCCTCAACACCTCCGTCGCGGCCGGCGCCGGCGGCGTCGTGCTCGTCGGCACCGGAGCGGGCAACGCCACCCCCGAGATCGCCGCGGCCGTCGGCGCCGCCGTCGGCCAGGGCACCCTGGTGGCCCTGAGCACACGGGTCCCCGCCGGCCCGATCGCCGAGCTCTACACCGGCGGCGGAGCGGTGGACCTGGTGGCCGCCGGAGCCGTACCGGCGGGGACGCTGCGTGCGGGGCAGGCTCGGATGGCCGTCCTGGCGACCCTCCTCTCGGACGTCTCCCCGGAGCGCCGCCCGGCGCTGCTGCACAGCCTCCTGAACGGCCCGGCCCGCCCGGAGCCCGCCCTGACGGCGTCCGGCTCCCGCTTCTCCGGGGTTTCCTGACTCCAAGGCCTCCCGGTGTGTCCTACGGCCACTGGGTGCTGTTGTCCTCCTTGGGGCGGTCGATCCACTCGCTGCCGCCCAGCGGATGGTCGTAGCCGGGCCGGCCGAGGTTGCCGCTGGTACGGAACGGCTTGCCGTCGTCGTCGATGCGGACGGTGCCGTGCCTGCTTCCGCTGGACCAGTCCAGTTCGAGGTACCAACTCACGTCGTGTGCCTCGGCCTTCGCCTTCACGTAGAAGACCTCGGGGTCCGACTCGCTGACCTTGTAGGGGAAGTCCCGCCGACCGGACCGGGGGGTCACGTCGGGGCGGCCGGAGTCCAGGTCCACGCCGAAGGACTTGGTGGACACGTCGCCGCCGCAGCCGACGCCCATGCTGTAGTCGTTCCAGGGGAGCGGCGCGCCCTTCTTCACCACGCGGACGTGGAGGGCCTCCAGGACGACGGTCTGCTTCCCCGTGCCCTGCACGGTCAGCGCGAGCAGCTGTTCACCGGCCGCGACTCCGCCGAGCGCCGACACCCAGCCGGGCGCGTCCGGCTCCGTGGGCGGCGGTGGCACCTGTGCGGGCGGCCGGTCCATCAAGTAGTGCTGGCTGCACGGGCCTTCCCACTTGTACGCGTTGGTGGCGACGTTCAGCGCGGGGGTCGAGGACGGGCTCTTGGTGTCGGGGGCGGACGAGGCGCCTGTGGTCGCCCGCTTGCCGTCGCCGTCCGCTCCGGCGGGGAGGTTCAGGACGAGGGCCACCGACGCGACGGCCGCGACGACGGCGGCACCGGCGATCGCGACGGTAGGCCGACGCCACGCGCGCCGGGGTCGGGGCTCGGCCGTGGGGGCGGGGCCGGTGACGACCATCTCGTCGTGGGCTTCAGGGGTGGGGGCGGGGGCCTCGGGTGTCGGTTCCTGTGCCGGTGGCGGTGCCGGCGTGGGTTCCGGCGTCGCCCCCTTGCGCCGGCGCGTCACGTCCGCGTGGACCCAGAGCCGGTGCAGCTCGACGAGTTCGTCGGGCGTCGCCTTGCACAGCCGGGCGAACCGCTCCACGGGCGCGTAGTCCGCCGGGACGGCCTCCCCGGTGACGTACCGGTGGAGGGTGGAACCGCTCAGGTGCAGGCGCTTCCCCAACGCGCCGTAGCTCAGTCCGGACCGTTGCTTGAGCTGTCCCAGCAATGTCGCGAACTCGTCCCCGACCACCGTTTCTCCCTCTCCCACATCCCGCCCCCGCGTCCCAGGGACCGGCATCTCCCCAGGTCAGCGCCCTGAGATCGTCCCAGTGTCCCGTACCGCGCGGCGGCCCGGGCAGGCGGGACGGATCTTGGTACACGCTGTGGTCATCCAAGCACGCCGCAGCGGCCTCGCCGCCGGCCGTCGCACGACCAAGAGCCTCACGGTCGGCTTCAGGAACGGCACGGTCGCGCATCCCTCGACCGACGACCGGGCGCCCGCCCGGCCCGTGGCCGAAAAGGGAACCGGCCCACGCGCCCTGACGGAGACTGGCGGGGCGACGATCACCAGATCGACCAGGAGGGAAGGGCGTACCGATGGACCCGTTCACGTACGTGCCCGCCGACGACCGGCTCTTCGGCGAGGTCGACATCGCGCTCGACCACGAGGCCGGAACGCTGACCGTGAGAGGCGACGGTCTGCCGCGCGTCGAGATCCGGCGGAGCGCCGGTACACAGACGGAGAGTCATGTGCCGATCGGGACGCGCGACCCGGAGCGTCTCACCCTTGACCTCGACGGCGCCGACGAGGTCCTGCGCCCCGCCAAGGGCTTCCTGACCCGGCGGTCGTACCGCGTGGAGGTCGTGTCCGCGGCGCGGGAGCGGGCGTACGTGCTGGTGCCCGACTCCCTGGCCACCAGCCGTCTGCTGCGGGACGGCCAACTCCTGGGCGTCTTCACGTCGACCGGCGACGGGACGGTGACGGCCGAGTGGGAGTCGGGGACGAAGACGGCCACGGAGCCCTATGACGCGGCCGTCGGGTACGCGCTCGCCGCCGCCTTCGGGACCGGGGCCGAGCCGATGTGGAAGCTGACCCTGAACGCCCTCCTTGAGATGTGGCAGTGAGGGGGTCCCGCTCTCACTCATCGACCTGCGGGAGCAGGTGCGAGCAGGTCGAGCGGGCGACGAAGGCGATGCCGTCGTAGTCCTTCGCCGGTACGAGCGGCGCGGTGTGGAAGCGGTAGGCGAACCGCGGCACGTTGGCGCCGAAGCTGCGCTGCGCGTGCTGCGCGTGGAGCCAGGGGGCGGTGGCCCGCAGGTCGACGTAGTAGTCGCCCTTGACGGCGTCCGCGAGGCGCACCTCGACGGAGCGGGTGCCGGTGCCGATGCGGTGCCGTACGGGCAGGCCCTGGACGTCGTCGCCCCGGCGGGCGAGGAAGGAACCCTTGCCGAAGAGCAGGGCGAGGGCGTAGTAGCGGTCGCCGTACCGTTCGCGGAGCCTGCTGCCGAGGGCGGGAACCCGGTCGCCGTAGGTCCCCTTCGCGATGTGTCCGTTGTGCGCCCAGACCATGACGCGCGCCGCCGGGTCGTCGTCCACGAGGCGGGCGACGGCGTCGGCCATGTAGCTGTCGCGTACGGCGAACACGCTGTCCTGCCCGGCGGTGTGGTCCAGGGAGCGGGTCACGAGGTCGGCGGTGCGGACGAGGATCCGCGCGTGTTCCCGGACGTCGTCGTCGGCGTCGCCGTGGTCGGCCAGGTGGCGGGCGAGCTCCTCGGCGCGGTGCAGGAGGGCCTGGTCGGGGTCGGGGCGCGAGGCGGGACGGGCCTGGGCCAGGACCTCCAGTTCGCGGACGTCCTCGGCCCGTTCGGGTGAGGACGCCCGCAGGAAGGCGGCGACGGCCTCGACCGAGTCGGCGCTGCGCTGGGGGTCCGTACCGGCGAAGCGGACCCGGCGGTCCTCGGGGAGGACGCGGTTGTGGGCGCGCAGCCATTCGACGAGGTCGAGCATCTCCTGGGTGCGCCAGGTCCAGAAGCCGAGGCGGGCGACGAGGCGCGCGGGGTCGCCGACGCCGTGCCGGACGTACGCGTCCAGGGCGCGGGCGGCGGACTCGCTGGCCTCCATGGCGAGGGTCGTGAACCCCTCCTCGCGTACCAGGAACTCCACGATCCGGTGCTTCAGCCGGAAGAACTCGCCGGTGCCGTGGGTGGATTCGCCGAGGCCGACGATCCGGGCCCCGCGCAGGGACTCCCCCAGCGGTTTCAGGTCGTCGGTGGGGGCGCCCGGTGTCAGCGTGCCCAGGGGGCGGGCGTGCTCGGTCAGCCAGCGGGCGATGTCGTCGGGCACGGGGGTGCCTCTCCTCCCTGCGTGCGGCGGGGCGCGGCCCCTGCGGCCCGCCCGTGCTGCCGCACCCGATCGTGTGTCAGCTCTCCGCCTCGCGGCACGCCGTGAGAATGTCCCGCAGGTCTCGCACGGCGTCCGGTCGGCCATGCTCGGAATACACGCCCGCGACGTTGACGACAACTTCGTCGACGCCCGCCCGACCGTATTCGGCCAGTCCGGCGGCGATCTCCCGGGGCGTGCCGTACAGGAAGACGCCGGAGTCGACCAGCGCGCGGGCGCCGAGGTTGGGGCGGCTGTGGTGCACGCGCAGGCCGGCCCGGCGGAGCATGTCCGCGTAGTGGGGTCCGGCGAGGTGGACACGGGCCGCTGTGTAGGCGAGCCGGTACGGGTTGCGCTGCGGGCGGTCGACGGCGGCGTGCACGACGGTGACCACGCGCGGTACGGCCCGGCCCGCTTCGGCGGCGCCCTTGGCCATGGCGGGCAGCAGGGTGTCCTGGACGTAGCCGGGCGGGGTCATCCAGCTGATCGCCACGTCCGCGACCTGGCCGGCGGCCCGGGCGAGCGCGGGGCGCAGCACGCCGAGACCGGTCTCGACGCCGGGGTGCTCCATCCCCGGCAGGCTGACGGCGCCCCCGTCGTCCTCGGGAGCCAGGAGGCGCCGTACCTCCCGGAGGTAGGCGACGCAGGCGTCGCGCGGGCTGTCGTAGGGCTTGCCGTGCAGGCCGGCGACGAAGTCCGGGGTCGCGGGGCCGAGCCCGAGGACCGTGGGGTGACCGGTGAGCAGCGCCAGGGAGCGGGCCTGGATCGCGGCCTCCATGGGGTGCCGCAGCGGCATGAGGACGACGCTGGTGCCGACGGGTATGCGGTGGCCGAGACCGGCCAGGTAGGCGAAGACCTGCTGGGTGTCCGCGCTCAGCGACTGGCCCTGCCAGAGGCGGGCGGCGAAGCCGTCTCGGACGAGCGCGGCGAAGGGGACGACGGACTCGGGGTCCGTCGGCATGACGGGGTACAGGACGGATGCGCGCATCGCTCGACCTCAGGAGGAAGCGGCTTCGGTGAGGTAGCCCGAAGCCTGGATTCGGAAGAGACGGGCGTACACACCGTCGGCCCGCAGGAGGTCCTGGTGCACGCCGTGTTCGATGACTCGGCCGTTCTCCAGGACGACGATCCGGTCGGCCATCCGGACCGTGGAGAAGCGGTGGGCGATGACGAGGGAGGTGGCGCCGCGGGCCACGTCCTTGAGCCGGGAGAAGATCTCGGCCTCGGCCTCGGCGTCGATGGCCGCCGTCGGCTCGTCCAGGACGACGACGGGTGCGCGTCGCATGAACGCGCGGCTCAGCGCGACCTTCTGCCACTGGCCGCCGGAGAGCTGGTGGCCGTCCTCGAAGTGGCGCCCGAGGATGGTGTCGTACCCCGCGGGCAGCGACTCGACGATGCCCGCGGCCCCGCCCGCGTGGGCCGCCTCGGCCACGCGGTCGGTGTCCTCGCGGGCCTCGACGCGGCCGAAGCCGATGTTGTCGCGCACGGGCAGTTCGTAGCGGATGAAGTCCTGGAAGATGACGCCCATGTGGCGCTGCAGGTCGTCCAGGTCGTACTCCTCGATCGGGACGTCGTCGACGAGGATCTGGCCGCTGGTCGGTTCGTAGAGGCGGGTGAGGAGTTTGACGAGTGTGGTCTTGCCCGCGCCGTTCTGCCCGACGAGGGCGACGCACTGGCCGGCCGGGAGGGTGAAGCTGACACCGTCGAGGACGACGCGGCCGGTGCCGGGGTAGACGAAGCGCACGTCACGGAACTCGATGCCCTTGCGGAGCTTGTCGGGGAAGGGCCGGGTGCCGCCCTTGAGTTGCCGTTCGGGCAGGGCGAAGAAGTCGAAGAGGTTGCCGAGGAAGAGGCTGTCCTTGTAGAGGGCGGCGACGCCGAGCAGCATGCCGTGTGCGGAGACCTGGATCGATCCGACGGCCTGGAGGTAGCCGGCGAGCTGTCCGACCTGCCCGGCGTCGGTGGTGCTGTGGATCGCCCAGAGCACGGCGCCGGACGAGGCGGCGACGCTGATCAGGCCGAGGACGCCGCCGAGCACGGACTGGCGGCGGGCGAGATGCCGGTCGACGTCGAAGAACCGCCGCACGAGCCGGGTGTAGAGGTCCACGAGGTGCGGCCCGAGCTGGAAGAGCCGTACCTCCTTGTACGTGTGGTCTGTGGTCGTGAGGTGCTGGTAGTAGTACAGGCGGCGCCGGTCGGGGGCCCGGTCGTACTCGATCTCGTACGCCCTGTGGCTGAAGAACATGTACGAGATCACCGACGGGACGGGCGAGAGCAGGATCACCAGGGCGATCCAGGGGCTCCAGGAGAACAGCACGACACTGACGGTCACCAGCGTGACCAGTTCCCTGGCGACTTCGAGGAGCTGGGTGAAGACCTGGTAGACGCGGCCTCCGCTGCTCTCCTGGAAGGCGCGCTGCATCTTGTCGTAGACCTCGGCGTCCTCGTACTGCTGGAGGTCGAGCAGGGTGCCCTTGCGCATCACCCACTCGCCCACGCGCGCGGTGAGTTCCAGCCGCAGGAGGGTGTCGAGGTACTGGAGGAAGGTGCCGAGCACATGGTTGGCGAGGCCCACGCCCAGCAGCGCGGCGCCCGCGAGCAGGGCGGTGCGGCCCGCGTCCGGGTCGCCGGTGACGGCGTCGGCGACGCCCTGGACGGCGGCGGCGACGAGGCCGATCTGGGCGGCCGGGATCAGGGCGAGCAGGACGGAGACGGCCGTGAAGGCGGACACGCGCAGCGGGCTGAGCCGCCAGAACAGTCCGCTGACGCGCAGCCAGATCATCGGCCCTCACCCTGCCCCGGCCCGTGGTCCGGTCCCGGTGTGCTCGCCGACGCGGCCTCGCGGCCGCGGACCGCGCGCCGGACGTGGCTCCACAGGGCGTGGCTGCGGGCCTCCCGGTCGAGGTCGATGGGCAGCAGCCGGTTGATCTGCATATGGGCCAGGCTGGCGAGGATCTGGTCCTCGGAGCCGACCAGGGTGCCCTGCCGGGCGGCCGTGCGCACGGCCGCCGCCGTCTCCGCGACGGCCGGGGCCTGGGCCGCGAAGGCCTCCTGGATCAGCAGCCGGTGGGCGCGGCCCTCCTCGTGGGGGTCGCGGTCCCAGGGGCTGAGGAGTTCGCACAGGTAGGCCCGGTGGGCGCGGAACAGCGCGCGCGTGTCGCGGACATGAGCCTCCTCCTGGCCGGTGGCGTGGCCCGTGTGCGCGGAGAGGTCGACGCCCCACTGCGCGTGGAGGGTGTCCAGGGCGGCGACGGCGAGGAACTCGGGCCGGATGTCGAGGCGCCGGGACAGCAGCTGGGCGGTGGCCTCGCTGTTGGACCGGAAGAGCCGCTCGGCCGTGTCGAAGACGTCCGGGCCGCCGTAGCGGGCGATCTCCGGTGCGTAGCCGGCGAGTTCGATGTCGCGGGCGAGGCCCTTCTCGACGAGCTCCCGGCCCCATGCGGTGACGTGGGTGAGGGTGCGGGCGGGGTCCGTGCCGCGCACCCGCAGGCGCAGGTGCGGGAAGGGGTCGGCGTACCGGATGTAGAACCAGCGGTCCAGGAGTTCCTGTCCGCCCAGTTCGGCGACGAGGTCGAGCAGCGGGCCCGCGAGGATCTCGTCCTGCCGCTCGGGGGCCGCGTAGACCTTGAGGAACGTCCAGGCACCGCCGGGCGCGTGGCGCTCCACCGGCACCTCGCGGCGGTGGCGTGGCACGGGGGCGCGGGTGGCGCGGACGGCGTCGCGGGCGACGACGGGCACGACGACCTCGGCGGCGTACCGGTCGCCGGCCTCGTCCTGGAGCCACATGCCGTCGAAGGACGGCAGCATCTCGTGCAGGACGAGGGTCTTCCGCTTCTCCAGCTCCGTGCGGATCTCGTCGCGGCAGGCGGGATGGTCGAGGTCCAGGAGGAGCCGCTGGTCGGCCTCCACGAGGTAGACGTGCCGGGGCACGCGCCACCGTTCCCGCCACCCGTCGAGGTCGTCGCCTGCGCCGGGGGCGAGCCGCCACTGGGCGGGCCGCAGGACGACCTTGCCCCGGGTGACGCGGGGCAGGAACGGGGCCGCCTCCGCCGGGCCCCAGTGGAATCCGGTGGGCATGACGAAGCCGTCCTGAGACGCCTCGATGAGGAAGCGCGCGACGTTCGGGGCGAGGGTGGGGCTGAGCATGTGGTGCTGGGCGACGACGACCTCCCGGTCGAGCCGGCGCGACCACAGGTGGAAGCGGTCTCCCCAGACGCCCACGAGGATGTCGTCCAGCGTCAGGACCCGGTCCGGGCCCACCGACGGGGCGGTGTTGACGGGGATCTCGTAGGGCCGGACCGCGGGGCGCAGCGTCACGTTGGCGGCCCGTCCGTAGGGCGGCAGGAAGGCGAGTTCGGCGTACGCGACGTCCGGGAAGAGGGCCTCCTCGCGCCGGGCGTACTGCCGCAGCCGCTCCACGGCGTCCTCGCCGAGCAGGTCGCCGAAGCGGCCGAAGGTGCGTCCGCCGTAGGTGAGGCTGTCGTGCCGCAGGACCGCGCGCCACTCTCCCCGGTCGAGGGCCTGCCGGTCGGCGGCGTGGATCTGGAGGTACGCCTCCATCGCGGGCGGCGGGTCGGGGACGGGTCCTGGCGGGGCGAGCCGGTCGAGCCAGGCGTCGGTCAGCTCGACCTCGTCGGCCCGGTCCCACCACGCCTGCTGGGCGAACTCGACGAGCGCGCCGTCGAGTCGGCCGGTGTCGTCGGGCGGCGCCGTGGGCAGCTCGATGGAGCGGGGCGGGTTGGTGTACGTCGGCGGTGCGTCGAGGCCGGTGTCGGGGCTGAGCAGGCTGAGGACCGGTACGCGGGTCCCGGCCCCGTAACGCTCGGTGAACTCCTCGCGGTAGCGCGTCAGATGGTCGCGCCTGCCGTGGGCCGCGCTGAGCCGCATCAGGACGCCGACCGCTTCGGCCGCTGCGTCCCCGAGCGAGGCGTCCAGGACCGGTTCGCGCAGGTCGAGGAGGGTGTCGGCCTGGTAGGTGCGGCCCGTGTGCCCGGGGACCAGCTCGCTCTGGGCCGTTGCCAGCGCGCGCAGGGACGCGGTGTCGTGGACGCGGTCGGCGAGGTCGGCGACGGCGCGCAGCCGGTCGGCGGTGGGGGCGGCGGCCGGGACGCCGGTGAGCTTCTTCAGGACGTGGTGTTCGGGGCGTGCGGCGGTCTGCGGGGGCCGCAGGTCGCCGATGAGGAAGCCGAGGTCCCACATCTGCCGGACCAGGCCCTCGACGGTCTCCGGGGACGCCTCGGGGAACGCGGCCGCGAGTTCGGCCGTGAGCCGCTCGTACGGGACGGGCGCGGCGGCCGTCCGCATGACGAGGTCGACGGCGGGCGTGGCACGGATGCGCACGGTCCGTGCGTCGTGGCGGCCGTACTTGTCGGCCTGGGGCAGGACCACGCGGTCACCGGCGCAGTCCGCCATCGGGTTGAGGACGAGGTGGAGTTGGCGCAGCAGATCGGCGTCCTCCTCCAGCTTCTCGATCAGGGCGAGGAGCCAGCCCATGTCGGCCCGTACGCGCAGCCGGTGGTCCTCGGGCCGGCCGAGCCGGGCGGTGGTGGCGGGGCCGAACTCGCCCATGGCGACGCCGGAGAACGCGCCGAAGGGGGTCGGCCTGGTCGCCATGCGGGTCAGGTAGCGCAGCAGCCCGGAGCGCAGACGGCGGACGCGTTTCCCGCTCAGCTCGTCGAGGCGGTCGAGGCTGCCGGCCAGGTCCTCGCTGGCGACGAGCAGGGCGCGCGCGACGTCCGGGCGGCGGGCCAGGTCGATCAGGGCCTGCGGGGTGCGGGCGGGGTCCGCCGTGAGGTCGAGGAAGGCGCGGGCGGGCAGGACCGGGGAGCGCAGCAGGAAGAACCCGGCGGGCTCGTAGGGGGACATGGGCATCACCGGGCGAGGAAGGCGCGGAACCAGGCGGGCCGCTCGTCGCCGAGGACGGCGAGCAGGGTGAGGGCGACGCCGGTGGCGCCGGTGAGGAGCCCGGGGTCGTCGACGGGCTTGTCGGGTTCCTCCAGGTCGGCGAAGCCGAGCGGGAGGTCCGGGTCGTGGTCGTCGAGCAGCTCCCCGAGGAGCTCGGGCAGCCGGTCGCGGGCGGTGGCGCTCCAGGGCGCGAACTCCCGCGTGAGCATGACGAGTCCGGCGAGTCCGTGGCAGAGCGTGGGCGAAAGGGGCCGGACGTGCCGGGCGCGGGCCAGCGCGCCGTCGAAGGCGGTGACGGCGGCGGCGCGCAGCTCCTCGTCGGCGGTCGCGGTGGCGACGCTCAGGAGGGCGCCGGCGACGCCCACGGTGCCGTAGCACCAGGCGATCCGGTCGTGGCCGCATCCGGCGGCGGCTTCGTGGCCGTGCTCGTCGACGGGGGTTCCGTCGCCCCACACGGGGCCGTGCGCGTCGGTGCCGGCCTGGTCGCGGATCCACCGGGTGAGGCCGGCGACGGCCTCCAGGTGGCCGGGCCTGCGGTGGCCCGTCTCCCAGGCGGCGGCGAGGGCGGCGGCCACGCCCGGAACGCCGTGCGAGAGACCTAGGTTGAGGTAGCCGTGCGGGTACTTGGCGTGGTAGTCGCCGACAGGGGGGTAGTGCGCCGGGGTGATGAGCCAGCGGTGCGGTGTGCCGTCGGTCTCTGCGGGCTGCGCGAGCCAGATCAGGTGGTCGACGAGGACGGCGACGGCCTCGGCGACCCGTTCGGAGGGCTCGGGGACGGAGGCGAGGTGGGCGAGGGTGCCGGCGGTGCCGGTCACGAGGTCGTAGTCGAGGTCGCTCACGGCGCGTTCGACACGGTGCGGCGGCGCGGCCAGGACCTGCTCGGCGAGCTGCTCGTTCAGCCGGTCGAGGCTGGGGCGGAAGCGGGGCTCGTCGCTGGCGACGTCCGTGAGGGCGAGCGCGAGGCCGCTGGTGCCGGCGAACAGACCGTGGTGCTCCAGGGGTTCGACCTGGGTGGACAGGACCGCCTCGCGTATGTGGGCGTACGCCGTGTCGAGGTCGCCGAGTCCGGCGCGGGCGGCGTACAGGTGCAGCAGCGCCGAACCGGCCAGACCGTGGGTGAGACTGGGCGGGTACCAGGCGCCGGAGGTGTCGCTCTGTTCGGCGGCGCGCAGCGCGAGGTCGTCGAGCTGCGCGGTGGTCGTGGTCGCGGCCACGACCTGGCGGATCGCCGTCCGTGCGCGCTGCACGAGTGCGGGGTCTGCCGGGCCGGTCCAGGTTTCGGTACCGTGGTGGGCGAGTTGCATGTCAGTCCAGTCCTGTCTGTTCGGCGTGCTGCTCGCGCGCTGTGCCGACGGGTGCTGCCGTGTCTCCACCACGGCAGCACCCGTCAGGCGTTCAGCCCGTGCTTACTTGCCGCCCACGCAGAAGATGGTGCACATCGAGGTGCAGGCGCAGGTCTTGGTGACCTGGCAGCCGACCCGGGTGCAGACCGTGCGGGTGGCGATCGTCGAGATCGACGGCGGGGGCGCCTGCTCACCGGCGGGGCCGGCGGCCGGGGCGGAGATACGGGCGTCGAGGTCGAATGCGTCCGACATTTTCTTTCCTCTCATCGTTCCTTCCCGGCGGCTGAATCCGCCGGGAACACCGGTGAATTCCGGTGCTGAGGAAATCCTGTCGAATCGCATCCGTCGGTTCCATTGGCCGTGACGACAATATTCACCCGGGCCGGGAAAGGCCTTCGGTGGCGAATACGTACGAGGCGAGGCAGACGGCCAGGCGGGAATGGAGTTCCAGTTTCTCCATGACGGCGGCGACATGCGCGCGCACGGTTCTCTCGGTGACGTGGAGGCGCTGCGCCATCGATTCGTTGGACAGTCCCTCTGCCAGCAGCAGGAACGTCTCCTGTTCGCGTGGGGTGAGCCGGCCGACGCGTTCGAGGGCCGGTTTCCAATGCGGCCGGCCCGGTGCGCGGGCGGGCCCGGGCGGCGGTGTGTCGGTCTCGCTCACGGTGCTGCGACGCTCCTGTCTGCGGCGGCCTTGTCCAGCGGCCGCGTGAGGTGGTCGGTGGTCAGGCGGCGGTAGAACGGGTCCTCGGTGAGCAGCTGTTCGTGGGTGCCCACGGAGCTGACCCGGCCGTCGTCCAGGACGACGATCCGGTCGGCGGCGCGTACCGTCGACATCCGGTGGGCCACGACGAGCAGCGCGCGTTCCCGGGAGATGTCCCGGAGCATCGCGGTGAGGTCCCGTTCGTTGATCGGGTCGAGTTGTGACGTCGGTTCGTCGAGGAGGACGAGTTCGGGCCGGCCGAGCAGCGCGCGGGCGATGGCGACGCGTTGGCGCTCTCCCCCGGAGAGATTGAATCCGCGGTCGCCGACTGCTGTTTCCAGGCCTTCCGGAAGCCTTTCGACGAGTTCTTCGAGATTGACCATCCGCAGGGTTTCTCGGATTCTCTCCTCGTCGGCGTCCGGGCTCGCGTAGGCGAGATTGTCGCGCAGAGTTCCGTACAGCAGGGGCGCGTGCTGCTCGACGAGACCGATACGGGCGCGGTGTTCGCGTGGATCGACCCGGCGGAGGTCCACGCCGTCGAAGAGGACGCGTCCGCCGTCGGGCTCGTAGAACTTCTCCACGAGGGACACGACGGTGGTCTTCCCTGCGCCGGACCGCCCCACGAGGGCGATGAGACCGGTCCGGGGCACGGAGAAGGAGACGTCGCGCAGGACGGGCCGTTCACCGTACGAGAAGGCGACGCCGCGCAGATCGAGGAGGGGCGAGGGGGTGGCCTCGGCGGGCGTCTCCCGCGAAGCCGTCTCCTCGGCCGGATCGGTCGGATCGGCCGCTTCGGCAGCTTCGGCCGCTTCGACGGGGAGCCGCAGTACGTCCTCGATACGGCGCAGGGAGCCGAGGCCGCGCTGGATGAGGCTGAGCGCGTTGAAGAGGCCCGCGAGCGGCATGACGAGGTACGTGGCGAACAGCAGGAACGCGACGAGTTCACTCACGGACATGGAGCCGTTCGACACCCGCACCGCGCCGATCAGCAGGACGAGCAGGAACGAGCCGTTGACCGCGATCTCCATGGCCGGCCCGACGACGGAGCCGAGCCGCGCGGAGCGCACCCCGGCGGTGTAGGCGCTGTCCACGTCCGCCCCGATGCGCTCGGCCTCCCGGTGCTCGGCGCGGGCGGCCCGTACGGTCCGGATGCCGCCGAGGGCGCGTTCGAGGTCGGCCGTCATCGCGCCGACGCCGGCGAGCGCCTGTTCCGTACTGGTGCGGATGCCCGCCATCACCCCGGCGACGAGGACGGCGGCGACCACGAGCGTCCCGGCGACCACGAGGAACATCACCGGGTCGATCCAGAGCATCAGCCCGGCCGCGCCGACGCCGGTGACGGAGACGGTGACGAGCTGCACGAAGCTGCCCGCCACCATGTCGCGCAGCACGGTCGTGTCGGTGCCGACGCGCGACAGCAGATCGCCGACCCGTCGGCCGTCGAGCTCCCGGACCCGGACGAACAGCAGCCGTTCGACGAGCCGTCGGCGCAGCCGCCGGACCACGCTCTCGCCGGTGACGTCCAGCAGGTACTGGCCGCAGGCCTCCAGCGCCGCCTGGGCGACGAAGAGTGCGGCCAGGGCGACGACGAGCAGGGAGATGGTCTCGTCGGCGGAGACCCGGTCGATCAGCCGCATGGTCAGCAGCGGCTGGAACAGGGCGAGTACGGTGCCGGCGACGGTCAGCGCGAGCGCCGCGCCCACGGTACGGCCGCTCCCGCGCAGCAGCCGCATCAGGTCCCCTGTGCGGGGCCGGGGGTGCTCGGGCGGCTCGGCGTCCTCGGCGGTGGTCGGCTTGGCGTCCGCGGTGGTCGGGCCGGGCTTGACCGGATCGGCGTCCTCGGTGGTCGGTGCGGTCATGGGCGGCTCCTTTCCTTGGTCCGGGAGCCCACGCTGATCAGCACCCGGAAGTAGCTCTCGGGCAGTTCCTCGCCCACCAGCACGCCCTCCGCCTCGACCCAGGCATGGGCGCCGAAGGGCGGTTGGGCGCGGACGCCGACGCACCAGGTGGGCCACTCCCCCCGGATCCGGCACAGCAGGGCCGTGGCCACCGAACGGGGCAGGCACCCCTCGCGCCCGGCGCACACCGCGCTGACCGTGGTGACCGCCTGGCGCGCCCGGTACGTGCGGGCGTGACCGGCCGGGCGGGCTCCGCGCGCCACCAGGCCGAGGAGGCGCCCGAGCCGGGCGGGCGACAGGAGGAGCAGGGGGCGCGCCACCGCGACGGCGACGCGGGCCGCGGCGCGCTGCGCGAACGACGTCCCGGTGTGGGTCTCCGGAACCGGGTGGAAGCTCATGGCCGTACCAGTCGGGCGTCGCGCAGGGCGGACAGGAGCGCGGTGACGTCGGCCGTCGCCCGGTCCCCGTCCACGTCGAACTCGGCGCACAGGCTGTCGGCGACCTCCTCGGCCGGCCTGCCGTCGAGCAGGGCGGTCAGGACCAGGCTGCCGGTCGGGTTGAGCTCCCAGTACTCGCCGGTGCTGCCGTCGAGCAGGACCTTGCCGTAGTCCGTGTCGACCAAGGACACGTCCTCGCGCAGGTGCATCGCGTTTCCCTTCAGATGGTGCGGAGCCAGATCTCGCAGGCGAGGGTGGCGTCGAGGCCGCCGTGCCGCAGTTCGGGCGACGAGGGCCGCAGGGTGATGTCCACGAGGCGTTCGGCGTCGACCAGGCCGGTCTTGGCCAGGTGCGAGTCCCGCCACAGGTCGGCGAGCCTGGCCCGGTTCTCCCGCAGGCCGTTCGCCGCGTCGGCCGACGCCTCGCCCTTGGTGGTGCGGCGGAGCAGGGCGTCGGGGACGTGGCCGCGCATCGCGGTCTTGAGCAGGGGCTTGAACTCCCAGGGGGTGGCGCGTTCCTCGGAGCGTACGGACCAGCAGGCCTCGACCACTCGGTCGTCGAGGAAGGGGCTGGCCAGCGGCAGGCCGCTGTGTTCCGCGACCTGGTGCAGGATCCGGGTGGCGCGCGTCCCGTGGTGGAGGGTGTGCAGTTCGTTGTGCAGGGCCCGGGTCTCGCCGCGCGGCTCGGCCGTGCGCGCGGCCTCCCGCAGACTCCGGCGTACGGAGGCGGCGGCGTCGGGCGTGGCCCAGGCCGGGAGCCGGGGCGGGATGTCCCAGCCGAAGACGTCCGGGCTGTGCGGGGCCGGCCGGGGGGCGGTGATCTCGTCGGCGACGTCCGCGAGCCACTGTCCGTACGGGCGGCGGTCGGTGAGCACCGACAGCGTCTCCCGCAGCGACCAGCGGTTCTGGGCGCGGTAGCCGCGGATGCTGCGCAGCGCGGTGAGCGGGCGGGTGGTCAGCAGGTCGCGATGGTGGGCGGGGTGCCCCCACAGGACGTGGTCGCCGCCCATGCCGGTCAGGTGCAGCCGGGAGCCGCCGGCCAGGAGGCCGTCGTGGCCGACGAGTTGGCGCGGCTGGTCGAGGATCGTGGGCAGCGGCTCGTCGACGGGACCGCGTACGTCCAGCAGGCCGCTGTAGAAGAGCGGGATCTCGTCGATGTCGAGGAGGATGTGGTCCAGGCCCTCGATCTCGGCGGCGGCGAGCCGCGCCCACCGCACGTCGTCGTCGCCCGGGTCCCGGCTCGGCATGGTGAGCGCGGGCAGCGGCCGGGCGCCCGCCCGGGCGGCGAGCGCGCAGACGGTGGTGGAGTCCAGCCCTCCGGACAGGTCGGCGCTGACGTTCCCGGCCGCGTCCACCCGCATCCGTACGGCCTCGTCGAGCGCGCTCCGGAGCGCCTTCGCGCCCTCGGCGAGCGGCACGTGGGTGCGGGGCGGCTCCCACCAGCGGACCGTACGGGTAGGCGTGTGGCCGAAGCGGAGGAGCTCGCCGGGGACGACCGCGTGGACGCCGCGCCAGAGCGGGACGTCGCCCAGCGGGTGCGGGACGAAGTCGAGCAGACGCAGGGCGAGGACGTCCTCGTCGACCGGCGCGTCGAGCATCCTGGCCAGCACGTCGGCGCGGTTGGCGGCGACGGTGACCCCGTTCTCGGTGGCGTGGAAGAGGCGGCGGAGCCCCGCCGCCGTGCCGCGTGCGTGGATCTCGCCGTGCGCCTCGGCGACGACGTGGAAGTCGCCGGGCAGGCGCGCGGTCAGCCGGTCGAGCGCGTCGATCTCGCGCACGCCGGCGAGGTGTGCTTCGAGTTCGGCGGTGCCGACCGGGGTGTGGCCGATCAGCGCCACGAAGAGTCCGTGGCTGTTGCGGGCCTGGACGGACGTGGCCCAGTCGCCCACGATGAACGGGTTTCCGGAGGGGTGTGTGACGGTTCGCCGCGCGCCTGGCCCTCGGCCGGCTCCGATGCGGGAGGCCACGGCGAGGGCGGCCTCACAGTCCGGAAACAGCGCGAACCAACCCTCGCCGTGGCCTGTCATCGGACTACCAGCCCAGAGGCAGGCGGACCTTGGGCTCGTGCGGCCCGCGCTTCAGGAAACCGGTGTCCTTGCGGAAGTCGCCGGCCTTGGACAGCGCCGGAACCTCGTAGACCTTCCTGGCCATGGTTCTGATCCCTTCTCTCGCTGGATTTCTGGCGAGACGGCCCCGTGCCCGCAATGCGGCGTCCCGTTCACGGGATGCGGTGACCGCCCACGAAGATCCTCGGCCGTCGGCGACCGGCCGCTCAAGGTGCGACCGGCGCCCAACACGGTGTGTGGTCAAGGCCGTTGGGGACTTCCGTACTCCCCCGACGGGAGCGCCACCTGGGAGAAGAGCGGCCTGGTTCAGCCGGATCCGGCGGGCCGCGTACGGTGGATCAGCCTGGTCTTCTTGGGTTGTTGCTCACTCTCCGCATGAGCTTCCTTGGCACCAGCCCAACCGGTGGCACGCGCCGCCGGCTGGACCCGCCGCGCGCGGCCGTGGCGGGCGGCCACCCTGGGCATCCGCTCGATGGCGGAGATGATGGCGGCGCGCGGGATCCCGGAGACGTCGGCCAGGTTGACGACCCGCTGGAGCTGGTCGGAGATGTCGTCGAGGCCCATCGGGTGGGTGGCGTGGAGCACGACGGCGCCGCGCCCACGGCCGAAGTCGATGAGCCCTTCGCTGCGTAACATCCGCAGGGCCCGCAGGATCGTGTTCTTGTTGGCTCCGTACTCCTTGCCGAGCTGGTCCGCAGGGGGCAGGTGCTCTCCCTGGGCGTACAGACCGGAGGCGATGTCCATCCTGAGTTCCGCCCGGATCCGGGCGTAGAGCGGCTCTGCGGTGGCGGTTGCCTGGTGTCGGACGTGGGCCGTTCCCGGCGCTGAAGACATTCCGTGAATCCCCCTTCTGGCTCAAGTTGTGCTCAAGCTCGCGCGCCGTGCCGTCGACGCGCCGGCGCAGGGGGGAGCGGTACGGCGCCGAGGCAGCCCGATGGGGTGACTCCCGCTTGGTCGGGGCGGGAGCCGAGGGCTGCCTTCGGCGTTCCCCCTGGTCCGGCATCGACCGGGGTCGATTCTTCCGTGCGTGGTTCGTGCACGGCTTCGACGGCCGGTGCAGCCGTACCGTAGCCCGGAGCTTGACGGTCTTCAACCAGGTCGGCCAGAGTGGGCGTTGCGTTCTTTCACCTCAGTGGAAGCCGTACCGCACGTCGCGCCGCATGTCGCAGCGGATTCGCACCGGGCCCGAAGGAGGTGGACGCGTGCCGGAGCCAGCGGACCACAGCTTCGCCGACAAGCTGAACCGGCTCTTCGAGACCGTCAGACCGGACCCCGCCCACGAGTACAGCAACGAGCAGGTGGCGTCGGCCATCCGGGACACCGGGGTCTCCATCTCGCAGAGCTACATCTGGCAGCTGCGCAAGAGCCGCAAGACCAATCCGACGCTCCGTCACCTCCAGGCTCTGGCAGGGTTCTTCGGCGTGCCGACGGCGTACTTCGTCGACGACGCGAGCGGTGCCCGCATCGAGGAGCAGCTCTCCGCCCTGGCCGCCGAGCAGGCCCGGCTGCACGAGGCCTCGCAGGGCAGTGACGTGAAGCTGATGGCCATGCGGGCGGGCCAGTTGTCGCAGGAGCACCGCAAGCAGGTGATGGACCTGCTGGACGTCGTCTACCGCCTGGAGCAGGCCGAACGCGGCGGAGCCGCAGACGATGATGGCCGAAATCGTCCTGGATCATGACGGTCTGACCCCGTTGGATGACAGGCCGGAACGCGGGAGAACCACCAGCGGAGTTGGTCCTTGAACGAACGACGGTTACGCAAACGATGTCGCAGCATCCTGCGGGAGCTCGGCATCAAACCCCCTCTGCACGTACCCGAGCTGTGCCGGCTCCTCGGTGAGCACCGAGGGCGGCCGATCCGGCTGGTCCCGTACTCCCTGCCCGTACCGGGCCCTTACGGCCTGTGGATCGCAGGCGCCCACGCGGACTACATCTTCTTCCAGAAGGAAACCAGCCAGGCCCACCAGGACCACATCGTCCTGCACGAGGTCGGCCACATCCTCGCGGACCACCCGGGTGACGTGTCGGACGACGCCGTATGGCAGGAGCTGCTCCCCGACCTGTCGGTGGAGGCGATCAACCGGGCGCTGCGGCGCACCTCCTACGCCGAGGAGCGGGAGCGCGAGGCCGAACTCGTCGCCACGATCATCCTCGAATGGGCCTCCGTACTGGACCGCGTCACCCCCCGCGCCCCCGGTGACGCCTCGGCCCGCCGGGTGCAGACTGCGCTGGCCGACCGACAGGGGTGGCTCTGACCGTGCTGTCCCTGCTCCTTGCGGTCGTCCTGTACGGCTCACTGCTCTGGACGGGCAGGCAGTGCCTGCGCGACCCGTCCGACCGGCTGCTGCGCGCCGTGTTCCTGTGCCTGCTCTGCGCGGGCCTCTCCTTCCCCTTCGGCGTCCCGGCCGGCGCGCGCCTGGTCGACGGCCTCACCGGCGACGGCGTCGCGAAGCTGCTGCAGAACCTCTGCCTGCTGGGCGCCGTGTACTTCCTCGGGTGCTTCTTCATCCACTCGGCGTCGGACCCCGCGACCGCCGCCGCGCGGGTACGCCGGCAGCTGGTACCTCTCGCCGCGACCGCGGGCGTCGTCACGCTGGCGATGGCGCTGACGCCCGGGGTCGAGCGGAGCCATACGTACGCCACGGCCGACATGCGAGAACCGGGTGTCGCCGTCTTCTACCTGACGGCGGGCGCCTACCTCACGTACGCCCTGGCGACGGCGCTGCTGTGGACGGTGCGCTACGCCCGGCTGGCGGGCCGGCCGCTGGTGACCGGCCTGTGGATGGTGGCGGCCGCGCTGGCCGGCATGGTGTCGGCGTCGGCGGTCCGCGAGGGCGCCACGCTCGTACGGCTGCTCGGCGGGACGGTGCCGCACCCCGTGATCATCGGGGCGAAGCTCCTCCTCGACCTGGCTATCCCGCTGTTCGTGGCGGGCGTGGTCTACCCCGGCCTGGTGACGCGGTGGGCGAGCATCCGGCTGTGGTGGCACCACGGGCGCGTCTACCGCGGTCTCGCCCCGCTGTGGACGGAACTGCACGCCGCGTTCCCGGAGGACGCGCTCGAACGCACGCGCCCTGGCCGCTGGTGGGACGTCCTGAGCCCGCGGGGCGTGCACCGCCGCTACTACCGGCGCGTCATCGAGTGCCGTGACGGCCTGGTGCGGATCAGCCCCCATCTGGCGCTGGTCGCGGACGCGGACGCTCCCCTGGAACCGGAGGTCGCGGCCCGCCACCTGCGGACGGCGCTGCGGGCGTACGCGGCGGGCGAGGAGGCGCCCTCCCAGGCGGTACCGGTGGCGCTCCCCGACGGGCACGGGGACGGCGGACTGGAAGACGACGTACGGCAGTTGACGCGGATGTCCGAGGCCCTGGCGGCCTCGCGCGCGTGACGAACGGAGCACCGATGGAAACCCTGATCTCGGCCGGGCGCATGGTGATCGGGCCGCAGAGCCGCCGGCTGACCGACGGCGCGGTCCTGGTCCGTGACGGCGTCATCGCGGACGCCGGACCGCGCCCCGAGGTGGAGGCGCGCGCCCCCGCGGGCGTCCCACGCCACGACCACCCGGACGGCACGCTGCTGCCGGGCCTCGTCGACGCGCACGTCCATCTCGCGCTCGACGCGGGCCCGGACCCGGTCACCGCGCTGCGCGAGGCGGACGACGCGACGGTGAGCCGGGGCATGGCCGAACGGGCCCGCCGCCTGCTCGACGCCGGGGTCACCACCGTGCGCGACCTGGGCGACCGGAACGGCCTGGTGGTACGGCTCCGCGACACGATCGCGGCCGGCCGGCTGCCCGGGCCCCGGATCCTGGCCGCAGGCACTCCCGTCACGGGCCCGGGCGGACACTGCTGGTTCCTGGGCGGCGAGGTGGCGGGCCCGGAGGCGATCCGCGAACTGGTCCGCCAGAACGCGTCGAGGGGTGTCGACGTCATCAAGGTCATGGCCACCGGAGGGGGCATCACGAAGGGTGGCCCGCCGGTCTGGGCCGCCCAGTTCACGACGGAGGACCTCCGCGTCGTCGTCGACGAGGCGTCCCGCGCCGGTCTCCCGGTGGCGGCCCACGCGCACGGCACCGAGGGCATCCGGGCGGCGGTCGCGGCGGGGGTGACCACGATCGAGCACTGCACCTGGATCGACCGCGACGGCTTCCGGCTGCTCGACGACGTGGTCGACGAGATCGCGGCCAAGGGCATCCACGTCTGCCCGGCGGCCAGCCCGGACTGGCGGGGGTTCGCCGAGCGCTTCGGAGCCGAACGCGCGGAGACGATGTTCTGCGGCCTGCGCAGGATGCGCGAGCGAGGAGTACGCCTGATCACCGGGACGGACGCGGGGGTGAGCCGCGCGGTCTTCGACGACTTCGTCTCCAGCCTGGAGTTCTTCGAGCATCTGGGCTGTACCCCGGAGGAGATCGTCGACCTGGCCACCCACACCACGGCCCAGGCCCTCGGCCTCCACGACACCGGCACCCTCGCCCCGGGCCACCGCGCGGACCTGCTGATCGTCCACGGCGACCCCCTGAAGGACCTGCAGGCGCTGCGCGAGATCCGCCTGGTGATGGCGGGCGGGCGTGTGCACGCGGGCCACCCGGGCGTTCGCGGGTCCCGCTCAGGCCGGCGGCAGGACGATCGAGGTGCAGAGGAGGCCGTCGCGCACGGTCCAGCGGCCGGGTAGGTGGCGGCCCGTCGGCCAGGGGCCTTCGACGAGGAGTTCGGCCTGGAAGCCGCCGGACGTGGTCGGCCGCGCGTCGGACGGCGTGTCCCAGGTGATCGTCGCGTCCTCGAAGGTGAGGAAGCGTTCGGTCAGCGGGAACCAGGCCTTGTAGACGGACTCCTTCGCGCTGAAGAGCAGTCGGTCCCAGCACACGCCCGGGTGGGTGCGTCCGAGGGCGTGGACGGCCGCGGCCTCCTGGGGGAACGCGACGGCCTCCAGGACTCCGTCCGGCAGGGGTTCGTTCGGCTCGGCGTCGATGCCGATGGTGAGGGCGTCGCCCGCGTGCGCCACCGCTGCCGCGCGGTAGCCGGCGCAGTGCGTCATGCTGCCGACCACGCCCGCCGGCCACTGCGGCGCCCCGCGTGGCCCCGGCAGGATCGGCACGGAGGGAAGGCCCAGGCGGGCCAGCGCCTTGCGGGCGCAGGCGCGGGTCGTGGTGAACTCCCGCCGCCGGGTGTCGACGGAGAGGGCGATGTGCTGCTCCTCCTCCGGGTGGAGCGGCTCGTACGTCAGGTCGGTGCGGGAGTCCGCGTGGTGGACTCCGGCGGGAAGTATCTCGCCGATCATCCGCGCGCCTCCTCCTGGAGCACCGGGCGCAGCAGCGTTGTCGGGAGGCCTCGTCGGCGCCACTCGCGGGGGTAGCCGAGGGAGACCTCCATGAAGGGCACCCCGTCGTACGTGGTCTCGCGCGGGATGTGCAGGTGTCCGTAGACCGCGGCGGCGGTTCGGAACCTGCGGTGCCAGTCGGCGGTCAGGACGGTGCCGCACCACTGGGCGAAGTCGGGAAACCACAGCACCGAGGTGGGCTCGCGGACGAGCGGGAAGTGGTTCACGAGGACCAGGGGGATCTCCGGGTCGCACGCGGCGAGCCGCTCCTCGGTGGCGCCGACGCGGGCACGGCACCAGGCCTCGCGGCTCGGGAAGGGGTCCGGGTGCAGAAGGAACTCGTCGCTGCAGACCACGCCGGCGTCGTAGGCGCGGGCGAGCGCCTGCTCCTGGCTGAGTCCGGGGGCCCGGAAGGTGTAGTCGTACAGGAGGAACAGCGGGGCCACCGCCACCGGGCCGCCGGCCCCGCGCCAGACCGGGTACGGGTCCTCGGGTGTGTGCACGCCCAGGCGCCGGCAGAGGGCGACCAGATGGTCGTAGCGGGCCTGCCCGCGCAACTGGACCGGGTCCGTCGGGTGGGTCCACAGCTCGTGGTTCCCCGGCGCCCACACCACCTCGGCGAAACGCTCGCTCAGGAGGGTCAGGGCCCACTCGATGTCGGTGGTCAGCTCGCCGATGTCACCGGCGACGATCAGCCAGTCGCCCTCGGACTCCGGTTTCAGCTCCTCGACGATGCGCCGGTTCTCGGCGTGGGACACATGCAGGTCGCTCACCGCGAGGAGCCGGCCGGGCCGTTGGTCGCTCACCATCAGTTCCCCCTGCGTCGCACGTGCGGTCGGATCGAACGGTACGGGCAACAGGGCGGCCGGCCGTTCACGCGGTACCAACGGCGGCCCATGCGCGGGGAATTCGCCGGTAAGCCGCCGCCCTCGGGCGCTCGGCACACCGTCACGGCCTCAGCTCTCGACGACCGTGGCGCCGAGGATGGTCACGGGCTCGACCGGGACGTCCTGGAAGCCGCCGCGGCGGCCGGTGGGGACGGCGGCGATCTTGTCGACCACGTCCAGTCCCTCGACGACCTTGCCGAACACCGTGTAGCCCCAGCCACGCGGGGTCTGCGCCGTGTGGTCGAGGGAGTTGTTGTTCGCCGTGTTGATGAAGAACTGCGCCGTCGCCGAGTGCGGGTCGGACGTACGGGCCATGGCCACGGTGTAGCGGGTGTTACGCAGCCCGTTGTTCGCCTCGTTCTCGATCGGCGCGCGGGTGGGCTTCTGCGTCATGTCCTCCAGGAAGCCACCACCCTGGATCATGAACGTCTGGATGACGCGGTGGAAGACGGTGTTGTCGTAGTGCCCGGCGTCGACGTAGGCCAGGAAGTTCTCCACCGTCTTCGGCGCCTTCTCGGCGTCCAGCTTGAGCTTGATCACACCGAAGTTGGTGGTGAGCACGACCTGCTGCATTCGTCGCCTTCTTCCGCGAGCCGTCAAGAAATCGCGTCCACCCTATAGGGTCTGTGCCCGCCCTCCTCGAACCGTGCGCCCAGCAGTCGGAACCCTCGACTCCGGTTCCCCGGCGGTTGACTCGTTTTGAGCCACGCTTGACAGCCCTCTACTAAACCAGACATCCGGTTTGTTAAGGTGCCCACCTCGATACGCACAGTGCTTGCGCGCTGACCTGCCGTTGATTATTCCCGGAGCGACACGATGGCCAAGCAGGACCGTGCGGTACGCACGCGCCAGGAGTTGATCCGTTCCGCCGCCGAGGCGTTCAACCGAGGAGGCTTCGCGCAGTCGTCGCTCACGGAGATCAGCAGCAGGGCCGGCGTCAGCAACGGCGCCCTGCACTTCCACTTCAGCAACAAGAAGGCCCTGGGTGAGGCGGTCGAGTCCGCCGCCGCGCAGACCCTGCACCACATCATGGGGGCGTGCCCCGTCGGCGACCTCTCGCCGCTGCAGCTCCTGGTCGACACCTCGCACATCCTCGCGCAGCGGCTCTCCGACGACATCGTGCTGCGGGCCGGGTTCCAGCTCGGCAACGACGCCACCTGGCAGGCGCGCGTGCAGTTGTGGATGGCGTGGCGGAACTGGGTGCGGTTCATGCTCACCCTCGCCGCGGGCGAGGGTGACCTGGCGGCCGACGTGACGCTGAACGACGCGGTGTCGGCCGTCACCGCGGCCGTCGTGGGGTTCGAGGTGCTCGGCCGGGCCGACGGGGAGTGGTGCTCACAGCAGTCGGTCACCCGGTTCTGGACGCTGTTGCTGCCCCGGCTCTGCTCGGAACCGGCCCTGGCCGGGATCGACGCATCGGGGACGAGGACGACCCGGGTGTGCGAGGACGACGGCGACGAAGCGCCGGCCTGGGAAGGCGGGCGCGGGGAGGGCGTGGGCGCCGAGGGCGTCGCCGGGGAGGACGCCCCGCTGATGGCCTGGCCCGAGGGCGAGACCTGCACCGTGTCACACCTCTGACGACGGGCCGTCACCCCGGTGGCGGCGGTGCGCCGTCCGCGATGCCCGGACGATGGGCGGGAGCAAACCGATTGATCGGTTTAATTGCCGGACCATCCCCCGAGCATGGCGAGAGGACGTGACGACGGTGCCGGGCCCTTGCACGGTTCACCGGTCTCCTCGGCCGTACGAGGCTTCCCTCGACCGGTTCGCGGACGATCTCTTCGGTCATCTGCCCCGCGCCGACCAGCGTCATTGGGCGCGCACCTACCTGCGTGGCCTGCTGCTCTGTCCCGGCAGGAAGTCACCCCGGAGGATGGCCGCGGCTCTCCTCGCGCCCCGCACCGCGTCGGACTCGCTGCGGCAGTTCGTCAATCAGAGTCCCTGGGAGTGGGCGCCGGCCCGCACGCGGCTGGCCCATCGTGCGCTGGACCAGACGTGGGGCCACCTTGCGTCGGGCTCTCATGCCCCGGGCACTCCTGCCCCGGGCTCTCATGCGTCGGGTCCTCATGCGTCGGGTCCGGGCCGCCTCGTGCCGTACCGGCAGGCGCCCCTGGCCTGGGTGGCCGACCTGGCCGTCATCCCCAAGTCAGGGCGGATCTCGCCGGGCGTGCACCGCAGACACGTCCCCCATCTGGGACGAGTCGTCAACTGCCAGGCTGCCATGGGGCTCTTCCTCGCCTCCGGCTCCACCGCACTGCCGGTGCAGTGGAGCCTGTTCGTCGACCAGGAGTGGGCCGCCGACGCGTACCGCAGGACCCGGGCCAAAGTCCCCGAGGGCATCGCCCACCGGACCCCGGAGGACCAGATCCCCGAACTGGCCCAGTGGGCCGCCGCCCATCTCCCGGCGCCCGCCCTGCCGTTGGTCGCCGATCTCCGGGGCGCCCCGCACGCCGCCGCGCTCCTCGGCCGCATGAACCGACGCGGAGTCCGCTTCGTCGTCGCGGTGCGACCCGGGCAGGCCGTGCTCCTCGGCCCCTCGCGACCGGCGCAGGGCTCCGGCGAGGGGCCGGCGGGCGCCCGGGGCGGCGCGATCAGCGCCTACGACGCCCTGCGCCTGGCCGGGCGCCGCCAGGTACGGCACTTCCGGCCGAGCGAGGCCCACCGGGAGCCGCGCCCCGTCGCCACGCTGACGGCGGACGTACGTCTGCCCGGGCCACCGGACGCGGCGGCGGGGCCCGCCGGAGGGACGTACCGGCTGCTGGCCCGGCAGTCCGCCGCGCCGCAGGCGCCGCGCTACTGGCTCACGAACATGACCGACGCCGGGGCGGAGGACGTCCTCGCCCTCGCCCGCCTGCAGTCACGCGCCCAGGACAGCATCAGGGCCCTCGGGGAGGACTTCGGCCTCCTCGACTTCGAAGGGCGGTCGTTTCCGGGCTGGCACCGTCACATGACGCTGGTCTCCGCGGCGTACGGCTTCCGTCGCATGGAAGACCGCGACCGCCCGCTCACGACGGACCGGCACCCGGCCGCCTGACCCCGCGTCCGGGTCCGTCCCGCCGCCGCTTCGTCCGTGCTTTGTCCGGCCTTTGACCACCGCCCGGGACGATGGAGACCCGTGCCGCCCCCGTCCGGGCGGCACACGCGACCGACGATCGGGGAGATGGCGTGGGCAGCGAGTGGTTCCGCAGGTTCGGCCCTGTCGGTGGAGAGCCGCCGGCGGCCGGTGACGGCATGCGCCTGTTCTGTTTCCCGCACGCGGGCGGGGCCGCCAGCGCCTTCATCGCGTTGGCGCGGACGCTGGCGCCCGCCGTCGACGTGCTCGCCGTGCAGTACCCGGGCCGTCAGGACCGCCGGGGCGAGGCGCCGTTCACCGAGATCGGCCGCCTGGCGGACGCGCTCGCCGACGAGGTACGGCGCACCGGGCCCTCGCCGTACGCCTTCTTCGGGCACAGCATGGGTGCCGTCCTGGCGTACGAGACGGCCCGGCGCCTCACCGACATGCCCGGGCCGGCCCACCTGTTCCTCTCCGGCCGGGGCGCGCCCCGGACGACCCCCAACCCGCACGACCAGCTCCGCTCCGACGCGGACGTGCTGGCCGCCGTCCGCAGGCTGGGCGGCACGACGGCCACCGTCTTCGAGGACCCGGACATCCTGGAGATGGTCATGCCGACGCTGCGCGCCGACTACCGGGCGCTGGCCTCGTACACGTGGACGGCGGGACCGGCGCTCGGCGTCCCGTTCACCGTGATGGTCGGGGACAGTGACCCCGTGGTGTCCGTGTCCGAGGCGTCGGCCTGGAGCCGCTTCACCACGGCCCGGACCGACGTCAGGGTCTACGGCGGCGGCCACTTCTACCTCGACGGGCGCGTCGCCGCGGTCGCCGAGACCGTCTCCGGCACGCTCGACGCCCTCGTACCGGCAACGACGGGCTTCGACCGCTCCCGCTGACGAGGGGAGTTCGCAGGGAGGAAGGCGAAGTGACCCGCTGGGACGGTGTCTTCATCGGTGCCGCCGCGGCGGCGCTCGGCGAGACCGAGGACCTCCGGCACGCCGTGTCCGCGGGGCGGTACGACGCCCACGATCACGAGCGGGACTCCTACCGGGCGGTGCGGGTGGCGCCGGGTCGCGCGCTGCCCGGCATGGTGCTCCAGGCGGCCGGGCTCGCCCGTCGCCGTTCCGGTGTGGCGCCGTCCGACATCGATCTCGTCGTCCACACCTTCCCCGGGCACGCGCGGGACGCCGGCTGTGCCGCGCGCGTCAGCCAGGAGCTGGCCTGCACCTCGGCCACCGCGATGGAGGTCGTCCAGGCCTCCAACGGCGGCCTGGTGGCGCTGCACCTGGTGGCCGCGTACCTGTCCGCCTCGACGGCCATGCGGGCCGCGCTGCTGACCACGGTCGACTGTGCGGCGGGCCCGGGACCCGACCGTTACCGCACGGAGCGGGGCAAGGTGCTCGGCGACGGCGCGACGGGGCTGGTCGTCACCACGCGCACCGGCGTGGCGCGGCTGCTGTCGACGGCGGTGCTCGGTGACGCGCCCGAGGGCGCGTTGGTACGGGCCGACCTGTCCTGGCGGGTGCCGGAGGCGGCCGCGCCCCGCCGGGAACGTGCCGAAGGACGAGCGCCGGAGGACATGGCGCCCGTCCTCGCCGAGCGGGAGCGTGAGGTGCTGGAGCTGGCGCTCGCCGAGGCGGGGGCGTCCGTGGCGGACGTCGTGCGCTTCGTCTTCCCCAACCTGGGCCGCCGCCTCCAGGGGTGGAGCCGGCGGGCCGCCCTCGGCATCCACGAGGACCGGACCACCTGGGACTGGGGCACGGGCGTGGGCCATCTGCGCGCGGGCGACCAGGCCGCGGGCCTTGCGCACCTGCTGGAGGCGGGTGAACTGTCCTCCGGGGACCTGGTGGTGCTGGTCGGCGGAGGCTGCGGACGGAGCTTCGGCTGCGCCGTCCTGGAGATGGCCTGACGGCCTGCGCCGTCAGGCGCCGGGGTTCCTGATCACCTCGATCAGACCGCTGAGGCTCTCGCTGCCGTGCCCGTCGGCCACGCGCCGCTCGATCAGGGACCGCATGCCGCTCAGGACGTCGACGCCGATGCCCTGGGCCGTGCTCGTCTCGACGAGATGGGCGATCGCGCGCTTGTTCATGTCGAGCGTCGAGACGTCGGTCGTGTACGTGCCGGAGGTGACCTCCTCGGCGATGACCGGGAGGAACGCGCCCAGGGACGTGTGCCACTGCGCCGCGAAGGCGAGGAAGTCGGCCGCCGGCACCTTCTCCGTGCCGACGAGGGCCAGGGCGTGGAGATAGCCGCCCAGCGTCGTCCAGAGCATGCCGGCCAGCGCGTTCTCGTACAGCAGGGCGAGTCCCGGGTCCTCCCCCAGGTGGAGGCTCGCGCCCGCGAGGCACTCCAGGACGGGACGGTGCTCGTCCAGCAGCTCCGGGGAGCCGCTGTAGACGACGACCGCCTCGGGTCCCCCGACCGTCTGCGGGACCGCCATGACGGACCCGTCGAGATAGCGGATGTTCCGCTCGGCGGACCAGGCGGCCACCTCCCGGGCGTCCTGCACCGTTCCCGAGCTGAGGTTCACCACGGTCGTGCCGCGCAGGGCGTCGCCCGCCGCGTCGAGGACCTCGCGGACCGCGGTGTAGTCGATGAGGGAGAGCACCACCACACCGCCCGCCGCGACGGCCTCGGGCACGGAGTCCGCGCGGACCGCTCCCCCGTCCACGAGGGGGTCCGCCTTGCGGGCCGTCCGGTTCCAGACGGTGGTGGGGTGACCGCCCGCCAGGAAGGCGCGTGCGAGGGCGGAGCCCATGAGCCCGAGACCGATGACGGTGACCGCTCCAGAGTTCTCGGTGGCCGTCACAGAACCGGGCCCCGGTGTGCCGGGGTGGTGTGCGTGCGCATGTGTGAGCCTCCTTGTTCGTCGGTTCGTACGAGCGTCGACTCTTGTTCGCCTTCCGTCGTACGCACAAGCGCGACTTGCCAAAGATCGACGGGGAGTTGCCGTTCCGGGCCCGCCGGCGGGCAGAACTCGCCTGGTACGACCCGCCCTTGGCCGCCGTTTGTGCAGGCTTGGAGCGCTCCCAGGCACGATGGACCAAGGATCTTGGCCTACTGGCGTGCGGATCGTGGGGGGAATGTCATGCAGTTCCGGGTATTGGGGCCGATGGAGGTCGTGGCCGACGAGCGGCCGGTGGCGCTGGGAGGCACCAAGCAGCGGGCCACGCTGGGCTTTCTGCTGCTCCAGGCGAATCGCGTGGTGGCCACCAGCGAGCTGCTGAGAGCCCTGTGGTCGGTGGACGACGCGCCGGCCACCGCCCGGAAGATCCTGCAGAACGCGATCTCCGGTCTGCGCGGGGTCCTCCCCTGCCCGGACGGCGGCGGCAGGGCCTCCACCGCCCTGCTGACCCAGGCCCCCGGCTACATGATGCGGGTGGACCCTCGGCAGGTGGACCTGTACGTCTTCCACGAACAGGTCGCCCAGGGCAGGGAGAAGCTGGCGCACGGCGACGCGGCATCGGCGGCGCGGCTCCTGCAGGACGCGCTCGCCCTGTGGCGCGGGCCCGTCCTGGCGGACCTGGTGGAGACCGGGATCGAGTGGCCGGAGCTGACGGCGGTCCAGAACACGCGCCTGGACGTCATGGAGGACTACTGCGAGGCGCAGCTGGCGTCCGGACGGCACCACGCGGTGCTGGCCGAGCTGGAGACCATGGTCCAGAACGAGCCGCTCAGGGAGCGCTCGTGCGGTCAGCTGATGCTCGCCCTGTACCGGTGCGGGCGGCAGGCCGACGCGCTGAACATGTACAGCCGTATCCGGTCGGTGCTGGTGGAGGACCTCGGTCTGGAACCCGGCCGTGGGCTCCAGCGGCTCCAGCAGGCGATCCTCACGCAGGACCCGGCCCTGTCCCTGGCCGGGGACAGCGGGGCCTCCTGCGATCTCCTCGGCGGGGCGGCCTGCGCGGACGCGCCCCAGGAGACCGTCCGGTTGTCCGCGCCGAGGGACGCCGCGGCGGCGGCCGGCCGCCTTTCCGCGCCCATCGGCACAGCACTTGACGGCACCACGACCGCCGGCTCCACGACCTCCGCGCTGGACGTCACGGCCGGGCCGGGAAGCCAGGAGCGTGCCGAGGCGGAGACGGCCGCCGCCGTGCGCCGGCAGGTCACCGTGTTGTCGGTACGGACCCGGCTCGCGCCGGAGCTCGCCGGCGCGGGCGGTCAGGACCTCGACGACCTGCTGGACGGTGCCGCCCTCGTCGTCCGGGAGCAGATCGAGCGGTGCGGCGGGACCGTGACGGCCTCCCTCGGCTCCACCTCCCTGGCCCTGTTCGGCCTTGCGGAGAAGGGCCACGGTGACGCCCAGCACGCGGTGCGCGCGGCCCTGGCCATCCGGGACGTCCTCAACGTTCCTCCGTGCGACGGTCTCGACGGCGCGCAGCTGACCGTGCACGCGGCCGTGAGCATGGGCGAGGTGCTGCTGCGGGGCCGCCCGGGGGACGGCGCGCCGCCGGTCGTCGTCGGCGCGGTCCTGGACGAGTCGCAGGCGCTGCTCGCGCACGTACCGGCAGGTGAGGTCCGAGTCAGCGAGGCGGTGTTCCGGGTGACGCGGCACGCCGTCGCGTACGCCTCGATGGACGCGCCGGCCACCGGTCGCCAGGCGCTCGGTCCGCATGAGCAGTCGGACGACGCGGACTCCATGGCAGGGTCCGAGCAGGCACACGAACTGGACGCGCTGCTCGGGCTGTTCGCGAGGACGCGGCAGCGCTCGGTACCGCATCTGGTCACGGTGCTCTCGGACCCGGGAGCGGACCGAAGCCGTTTTCTGCGGTCCCTCGCGCACAAGGTCACCGACGGGCCGTCCCCTGCGGTGTTCCTGACGGGCCGCGCTCCCACGTCCCCGCACGACGACCCCCTGACGGCCCAGGCGCAGATCCTCGCGGCGTACTGCGGGGTCCGACCGGGCGACACCGCGGAGGACGCCCGGCGCAAACTCGCCGACACGGTGCGCGCGCTCTTCCCGTCCCCCGACATGGCCGGCCGGCTGCTGCCCCGGCTCGTGCCTCTCGCCGCTTCCACCGCCGGGCCCCGCCACGGGGTGACCGGTGAGGAGGAGACGCTGGAGGCGTGGCGCGTCTTCTTCGGGGAGGCGGCGCGACGGCATCCCGTCGTGCTCTGCGTCGACGACCTGCACCGCGCCGACGACTTCGTCCTGGACGCCGTGGAGGACCTGGCCGAGTCGGTGGGCCCGGTGCCGCTGTTCGTCGTCGCCTCGGCGGGTCCTGAACTGCTGCTGCGCCGCCCGACCTGGGCCGGTGGCAAGAGCCGGATGACGACGGTCACGCTGCACCGGCCCGAGCGGCTCACGACGGAGAAGCTGGTGGATCTGCTGCTGTCGACGGCGCGCAACGAGCGGGCAGGCCGCACCCGGCACGAGCAGTTCTCCGCGGTCTGAGAATTCCTGGTTACCCCGTCATGACTGCGCGATGAGAGGAGCCGAGAAAGGCGTTGGTACGGTCGAAACGGTCCGCCATGAGGGGCCCGTCAGCCCGTTGCAGGATGTCTTTTCCCGGCAGTCGAGAATGGGGATTTCATGAGTACTGTGTCCACCGAACGCGATCTGGCGGAGCCGCATCTGCGGGAGACGCTCGGCACCGCCGGCCTGGACGTCGACTATGTGCGGGCCGAGGGGAACACCCTCTTCCACCTGGACGAGAACGGCCAGGAGATTCCCGTCGTCGACTTCGCGGGTGGCTACGGTTCTCTCCTCCTCGGGCACAACAATCCGGAGATAGTGGCGCGCGCGAAGGAAATACTGGACTCCGGGGCGCCGGTGCACGCGCAGTTCTCCCGGAATTCCCACGCGAGTTCCCTCGCGGCACGGCTGAACGGGATCGTCCAGCGGGAGGTCGGGTCCGACGAGCCCTATTTGGCGATCTTCGCCAACAGCGGCGCCGAGGCCATCGAGGCCGCCGTGAAACATGCCGAACTGGACCGTGTCCTGCGGGTGCAGGCGCTCGCCGAGGAGATCGGTGAGCACCTCGGGGCCGCTCGCGCCGCCGTCGCCGGCGGTGAGGCGAAGATCGCCGACGAGGTCTGGTCCCGTGTCGGTCCGACGGTGCCGCCTACGGCCGGCGCCGACGGGATCGAGGACCTGCTCGGCGCGGTGTCGCGCCACAACGAGCAGCTGCTGGCCCGGCCTCCGGTCTTCCTGACCCTGGAGGGCGGCTTCCACGGCAAGCTCATGGGCAGCGTCCAGCTCACGCACAACCCGGCCTACCGGACCCCGTTCGCCGCGCTCGGCGCGCAGGCCCGTTTCGTCCCGCTGGGGCGTCCCGGCGCCGTCAGGGAGGCGATCGAGGCCGAGCGGACGACCGTCTTCGACGTGGTCGTCGACGGCGGTGTGGTCACGGTCGTCGAGCGGGACTTCCCCTCCGTGTGCGCGTTCCTCCTGGAGCCGATCCAGGGCGAGGGCGGAATCGTGGAGGTGACGCCCGAGCTGGCCCAGGAGATCCAGCGCGAGTGCGCGCGGATCGACTGCCCCGTCGTCGTGGACGAGATCCAGAGCGGCATGGGCCGTACGGGCTCGTTCCTCGCCGCCTCGTCGATCGGTCTGCGCGGCGACTACTACACGCTCGCCAAGAGCCTCGGCGGGGGGCTCGCGAAGATCTCCGTCATGCTCGTGCGGCAGGCCCGGTACCGCAAGGAGTTCGAGCTGGTGCACAGCTCGACCTTCGCCAAGGACGGCTTCTCCGGTCTCGTGGCCCACCGGGTGCTCGACCTCCTGGAGGCCGACGGCGGACGCCTGTACGGCGTCGCGGCCGAGCGCGGGGAGGCGCTGAAGGCGATGCTGGAGGCCGTCCGCGCGGACTTTCCCGAGGTCGTCAAGGAGGTTCGCGGCCGTGGCCTGATGCTCGGGATGGAGTTCCACGACCAGGCGGGCGCCTCGGCGCCGGGCATCGCGGGCATCGCCCAGGCGGGCTTCCTCGGCTACGCCCTCTCCGGCCACCTGCTGCGCGGCCACCGGATCCGTACGTTCCCGACGGCGAGCGCCGTGAACACGCTGCGCTTCGAGCCGTCGGTGTATCTGAGCGACGACGAGATCCAGCAGCTGGAGACAGGGCTGCGCAGCGTCGCGGCGATTCTCCGGGACCAGGACGAGCAGCGGTTCTTCCAGCCCTGAGACCGTCACCGATCACCGATCACCGATCTTCGTCACCGCCACCGTCATCGATCACCCTCACCGACCATTGGAGCTTCCGTCATGGCTGCCACTCCCAACCCGTACGGCCTGGTGCTCACCGCCGAGGCCGAGACGCAGAACGAGGTCTTCCTCAAGGCGTTCAACTCGGGTGATGGCGCGATCTTCGACTCCCTCTACCACGACGACTCGATCTCGAACCTCTCCGGAGCCCCGCTGAGCGGCGAGGCGCGGACCGCCGCCATCAAGGAGCTGCTGGCGATGCAGCCCCGGCTGGACTCCTCGGTCCGCTACTCCTACCGGGCCGGTGACACCGCGCTCGTCGTCGTCGACTTCACGCTCGACTTCACCACGCCGGACGGGCAGGACGTCCACCTGGAGGGCAGCTGCACCGATGTGCTGCGTGAGGACGAGGACGGCGTCTGGTACATGGCCGTCGACCGCCCGGTCCTGAATGCCGAGGACCAGCTGCCCTGGTAGACGGACACGGGCCACGCGAAGGGGCCCCGCAC
>NZ_JBSGWV010000036.1:35127-67389 GCF_053609105.1 Streptomyces sp. NPDC054975 | reverse complement strand
GCCGGGCACGCGTGCGTGCCCGGCCCACGAAAGAGACGACGGAGTCGGCGTCAGCCGAAGACAGCCAGGCTCTTGGCCTTGCCCTTCTGGTCCTCCACGAGCGCCAGCAGACGCCCGTCCGGCCCGAAGACCGCCACCGGACCCGCCGGGTAGGACGGCATCTCCAGCCGTACGCCGTTCAGCAGCAGCCGGGCCCGCTTCTCGTCGACGTCCCAGCGGGGGAACGCCGCCGTGGCCGCGTCGGCGACCGGCATGACCGTCAGCTCCTCCTGGAGCTGGTCGAGGGTCCGCGCCGAGTCCAGCTTGTACGGGCCGACCCGGGTCCGTCGCAGCGCCGTCAGATGACCGCCCACGCCCAGTCCGGCGCCCAGGTCACGGGCGAGCGCCCGGATGTACGTACCGGAGGAGCAGACCACCGAGACGACGAGGTCCACGACCGCCGTACCGTCCTCTGCGACGGCCTCCCGGACGTCGTACACCTGGAAGGACGAGACCGTGACCGGCCGCGCCGGGATCTCGAACTCCTCGCCGCCGCGCACCCGCGCGTACGACCGCTTGCCGTCGATCTTGATGGCGGAGACCTTCGACGGCACCTGCATGATGGCGCCGGTCAGCTCCGCCACGCCCGCGTCGATCGCCTCGCGGGCCACCCGGGAGGCGTCGACGGACGCGGTGATCTCGCCCTCGGCGTCGTCGGTGATCGTCGTCTGGCCGAGGCGGATGGTGCCGAGGTACTCCTTCTCGGTCAGGGCGAGGTGACCGAGGAGCTTGGTCGCCCGCTCCACGCCGAGGACGAGGACGCCCGTCGCCATGGGGTCGAGCGTGCCCGCGTGGCCGACCCGGCGGGTCTTGGCGATCCCGCGCATCTTGGCCACGACGTCGTGCGAAGTGAAGCCCGACGGCTTGTCGACGATGACAAGGCCGTCGGGCGTCTTTGCGGTGCTCATTCGGCGGTGGTGCCCTCTTCGTCCTCGTCCTCGGGCTTGCGGTACGGGTCGGCCTCGCCGGCGTACTTCGCGCCCGAGGACGCCTCACGCACCTTGGCGTCGGAGGCCCGTGCCTTGTCGAGGAGGTCCTCGATCGTCTTGGCGGTCTCCGGGAGGGCGTCCGCGACGAAGGTCAGCGTCGGCGTGAACTTCGTCCCGGCGGCGGCGCCCACGGCCGAGCGGAGGATGCCCTTGGCGCTCTCCAGGCCGGCGGCCGCGCTGGCCCGCTCCTCGTCGTCGCCGTAGACCGTGTAGAAGACCGTGGCCTCCCGCAGGTCACCGGTGACGCGGGTGTCCGTGATGGTCACGTGCGTACCCAGGCGCGGGTCCTTGATGCCGCGCTGCAGCTTCTCGGCGACCACCTCCCGGATGAGGTCCGCCAGCTTCTTCGCCCGCGCGTTGTCGGCCACTGGTCCTTCTCCTTCTTTGCCTTGCTCGTTCAGTCTTCATCAGTGTGGAGCCTGCGTCGCACCGACAGCAGCTCCACCTCGGGCCTGGCCGCGACCAGCCGCTCGCAGCGGTCCAGCACGTCCGACACGAACCGCACGTCTCCGGCCACCAGAGCGACCCCCAGTCGGGCCCTGCGATGGAGGTCCTGGTCGCCCACCTCGGCCGCGCTCACGGAGAACTTGCGCTGGAGCTCGGCGACGATGGGCCGGACGACGGAGCGTTTCTCCTTCAACGAATGAACGTCGCCGAGGAGCAGATCGAAGGACAGAGTCCCCACGTACATGTAGATCCGGATGTCCCGCCGGTTCGGGGTAAGTGGCCCCGCCAAGGACTTGGCGGGAACACCAGAACCGTACACGCAACGGCCGGGGCCGATCGACGGAATAACTTCCGCCGACCGGCCCCGACCTACCGCTGCGCTCAGGCGCGCGGCTTCTCGCGCATCTCGTACGTCGCGATGACGTCGTCGATCTTGATGTCGTTGAAGTTTCCGAGGTTGATACCGCCCTCGAAGCCTTCGCGGATCTCGGTGACGTCGTCCTTGAAGCGGCGCAGACCCTCGATGTTGAGGTTCTCCGCGATGACCTTGCCGTCGCGGATGAGGCGCGCCTTGGTGTTGCGCTTGACCTCGCCCGAGCGGATGAGGACACCGGCGATGTTGCCCAGCTTGGACGAGCGGAAGACCTCGCGGATCTCCGCCGTACCGAGCTCGACCTCTTCGTACTCCGGCTTGAGGAGGCCCTTGAGCGCCGCCTCGATCTCCTCGATGGCCTGGTAGATCACCGAGTAGTACCGGACGTCGACACCCTCGCGCTCCGCCATCTGCGCCGCGCGGCCCGCAGCGCGGACGTTGTAGCCGATGACGATGGCGTCGGAGCCCATGGCCAGGTCGATGTCGGACTCGGTGACCGCACCCACACCGCGGTGCAGGACACGGATGTCGACCTCTTCGCCGACGTCGAGCTGGAGCAGCGAGGACTCGAGAGCCTCGACCGCACCGGACGCGTCGCCCTTGATGATGAGGTTGAGTTCCTGGACCAGACCGGCCTTGAGCACCTTGTCGAGGTCCTCGAGGGACACCCGGCGGACGCGCTTGGCGAAGGCGGCGTTGCGCTCACGCGCAGCGCGCTTCTCGGCGATCTGACGGGCCGTGCGGTCCTCGTCGACCACCAGGAAGTTGTCGCCGGCACCCGGGACGTTGGTGAGACCAAGGACCAGGACGGGAGTCGACGGGGTCGCCTCCTCGACGTTGTTGCCCTTGTCGTCGAGCATCGCCCGGACACGGCCGTACGCGTCGCCGACGACCATCGTGTCGCCGATGCGCAGCGTTCCGCGCTGGACGAGGACGGTCGAGACGGCACCACGACCGCGGTCGAGGTGGGACTCGATCGCAATACCCTGCGCGTCCTGGTTCGGGTTGGCCCGCAGGTCGAGCGAGGCGTCGGCGGTGAGGACGACGGCCTCGAGCAGGGAGTCGATGTGCAGACCCTGCTTGGCGGAGATGTCGACGAACATCGTGTCGCCGCCGTACTCCTCGGCCACCAGACCGAACTCGGTCAGCTGACCACGGACCTTGGTCGGGTCCGCGCCCTCGACGTCGATCTTGTTGACCGCGACGACGATCGGGACGCCGGCGGCCTTGGCGTGGTTGAGCGCCTCGATCGTCTGCGGCATGACGCCGTCGTTGGCCGCGACCACGAGGATCGCGATGTCGGTCGACTTCGCACCACGGGCACGCATGGCGGTGAACGCCTCGTGACCCGGGGTGTCGATGAAGGTGATGCGGCGCTCTTCACCGTTGACCTCGGTGCCCACCTGGTAGGCACCGATGTGCTGGGTGATGCCACCGGCCTCGCCCGCGACGACGTTGGTCTTGCGGATGGCGTCGAGCAGTCGGGTCTTTCCGTGGTCGACGTGACCCATGACGGTGACGACCGGCGGACGGGAGACCAGAGCCTCTTCGCCGCCCTCGTCCTCGCCGAACTCGATGTCGAAGGACTCGAGCAGCTCGCGGTCCTCCTCCTCGGGGGAGACGATCTGAACCGTGTAGTTCATCTCGTCGCCGAGGAGCTGCAGCGTCTCGTCGGAGACGGACTGCGTGGCCGTGACCATCTCGCCGAGGTTCATCATCACCGCGACGAGCGACGCCGGGTTGGCGTTGATCTTCTCGGCGAAGTCGGTGAGGGACGCACCGCGCGACAGGCGAATGGTCTCGCCGTTGCCGCGAGGCAGCATCACGCCGCCGACCGACGGGGCCTGCATGGCCTCGTACTCCTGGCGCCTCTGACGCTTCGACTTGCGACCGCGACGCGCGGGACCGCCGGGGCGACCGAAGGCGCCCTGCGTGCCACCACGGCCACCGGGGCCACCGGGACGGCCACCGAAGCCGCCGGGACGACCGCCGAAGCCGCCGCCACCGCCGCCGGGACCACCCGGACGACCGCCGCCGCCACCACCGGGACCACCGGGACGGCCGGCGAAGCCGCCACCGCCACCGCCGGGACCGGCCGGACGGCCGGCGAAGCCGCCGCCGCCACCGGGACGGCCGCCGCCGCCACCCGGACGACCGCCGGGGCCACCGGGGCCACGACCGCCGGGGCCACCACCGGGACGCGGGCCGGCAGCGGGACGCTGCGGCATCATGCCCGGGTTCGGACGGTTACCGCCGGGCGCGCCGCCCGGACGGGGAGCCTGCGGACGCGGCATCCCACCGGGGGTGGGACGCGCGCCGCCCTGGCCCTGGGGACGCGGGGCGCCACCGGGGCCGCCCTGCGGACGCGGGGCACCCGGAACGGCACGGTCGCCGCCGGGACGGGGGGCACCGCCACCGGGGCGGGGCGCCTGCGGGCGCGCCATTCCGGTGGAGCCACCCGAGGTGAAGGGGTTGTTGCCCGGACGAGGACCGGCCGGACGGGCACCGCCCGGACGCGGAGCGCCCTGGCCCTGCGGACGCGGGGCACCCTGGCCCTGCGGACGCGGCGCGCCCTGACCCGGACGGGCGGGACGCTCGCCGGCGGGACGGGGTCCCGGGGTCGCGCCACCGGGACGCTGACCGGCGGCGGGAGCCGACGGAGGCGCGGTGAACTCGGGGGCGGCCGGAGCCGGCGTGACCGGCTTGGGCGCGGGCTTCGGGCCCGGGCGGGGGCCCGAGGCGGCCGGAGCCGGAGAGGGGGTGCTGCTCGCCGGAGCCGCCGGGGTGACCGGGGCCGCAGGCGCGGCGGGGGCCGGCTTGGGGGCCGGGGCGCCGGGCTTCGGGGCAGCGGGACGTGCCGCGGCGGCCGGAGACGGCGCCGCGGGCTTCGAGGGGGCGGCCTTACGAGGCGCGCCAGGCTTGGCAGCGGTCTTGCCGGCGTTACCGCCGGGACCCTGCAGCGCATCAGTCAACTTGCGCACGACCGGCGCCTCGATCGTCGAGGACGCCGAACGGACGAATTCACCGAGTTCTTGGAGCTTGGCCATGACGACCTTGCTCTCCACGCCGAACTCCTTGGCGAGTTCGTATACCCGGACCTTAGCCACTTCGCTCCTTTTAGGTCCGGTTACCGCCGGACCGTCGCTACTTCATGGGCGTACTCATCGCGTACTCATCGAGTGCTCATCGCAATCTCGACCTACTTCCAACTCGCGAGGTACCTGACCGCACGGTTCTCCGTGCCGTACTTCTTCTTACTGGGTGAGCTGCTCCACCCGACACCTGATTTCCGCCGTTTCGAGCGGCCCCTGGACTTTGAAGGCCCTCGGGAACGCCCGGCGACGGACCGCCAGGTCGAGACAGACCGAAGCGGGGTGCAGATACGCACCCCGGCCGGGCAGCGTACCGCGAGGATCGGGGACACAAGCGCCCTCGACCGCCACGATGCGCAGCAGATCGCTCTTGGCCGCTCGCTCCCGGCATCCCACACAGGTTCGCTCAGGGCACGCGCGGGCATGCGTCCGGCCAGACACGCTTAAGTCTACCTCCCCGTAACGACCTCACCCGTTTGGGGCAAAAATCGAACGGTCGTCTGTCGTGATCTCGCCGTCGCACAACGTGACGACGGCGCGATTCATTCCTTGGGTGGAGCGGGGATCCGCTCAGTCCCGGTCGCGCCCGTCCTCGGACGGGTGCTCGGTGTCCGGGCGGATGTCGATGCGCCAGCCGGTGAGGCGGGCGGCGAGGCGGGCGTTCTGCCCCTCCTTGCCGATCGCCAGCGACAGCTGGTAGTCGGGGACGGTCACCCGGGCCGAGCGGGCGGCCAGGTCGACGATCTCGACCTTGGAGACCCGGGCCGGGGAGAGCGCGCTGGCCACCATCTCGGCCGGGTCGTCCGACCAGTCGACGATGTCGATCTTCTCGCCGTGCAGCTCCGCCATGACGTTGCGCACCCGACTGCCCATGGGGCCGATGCAGGCTCCCTTGGCGTTCAGGCCCGAACGGGTGGACCGTACGGCGATCTTGGTGCGGTGGCCGGCCTCACGGGCGATCGCCGCGATCTCGACGGAACCGTCGGCGATCTCGGGGACCTCCAGGGCGAACAGCTTCTTCACCAGATTGGGGTGCGTGCGTGAAAGGGTGACGGACGGACCGCGGACACCCTTGGCGACCCGGACCACGTACGTCCGCAGCCGCAGACCGTGCGTGTACTCCTCGCCCGGCACCTGCTCCTGCACCGGAAGGATGGCTTCCAGCTTGTCGTCCAGGCGGACGAGGACGTTCTTCGGGTCCTTGCCCTGCTGCACCATGCCGGACACGATGTCGCCCTCACGGCGGGCGTACTCGCCGAAGGTGACGTCGTTCTCGGCGTCCCGCAGCCGCTGCTGGATGACCTGCCGGGCGGTGCTCGCCGCGATCCGGCCGAAGTCCGACGGGGTGTCGTCGAAGTCCTTGGGCTCCTGGCCCTCCTCCAGCTCGGAGGGGTCCTCCTTCGCCCACACCGTCACGTGACCGGTCTGCCGGTTCAGCTCCACGCGCGCGTGGCGGCGGGCCGAGGGGGTGCGGTGGTATGCGATGAGGAGGGCCGACTCGATCGCCTCGACCAGCAGGTCGAAGGAGATCTCCTTCTCTTGTGCCAAGCCCTTCAGGAGCTTCACGTCGATGTCCACGGCTACGCCTCCTCTTCCTTCTTGTCCTTGCGGTTGAACTCGATCTCGACACGCGCCTTGGCGATGTCCGCGAACTCGACCCGGCGGGCGGTGGGCTTGCGCCCCTTCACGCCCGGCACTTCGAGGTCGACACCGGCGTCGTCCACGGCCATGATCCGCGCGACCAGCTCGGCGCCGTCGTTCAGCTGGAGCTTGGCGAGGCGGCCGGCGGCCCGCACGTAGTGGCGGGGCTCGGTGAGCGGGCGCTCCGCGCCCGGGGTGCCGACTTCGAGGGTGTACTCCCCCTCGCCCATCGCGTCGGTCTCGTCCAGCGTCGCCGAGAGCGCGCGGCTCACATCGGCGACCTGGTCCAGATCGGCACCTTCGTCGGAGTCGACGACCACACGCAGCACCCGCTTGCGTCCCACGGAGGCCACCTCGATCTCTTCGAGGTCGAGTCCCTGCGCGGCGATGAGCGGCTCAAGGAGTGCTCGCAGCCTGTCGCTCTGGGTGGTGCTCATCCGGGTGACTCCTCGGCCGCGTGTGCTGTTGTGGGTTCGTCGCGTGTCAGACCAAAGGGTATCCGGTCGCGGGGGGTGTTGCCGTCCACGGGCCCGGGGGCCGCGGGTACGCTCGCCTGCGGTGATCTTCGATCCGGGCCGAGGGAGTGAATGTGGGGCGCACGGGGACCGTAGGCAGGCGCGCACTCCTGGCCGCCGGGGCGGTGACGCTGGCCGGCTGCACCGCCGGGGGCGGCACCGAGCGGCCGAGAAAGCCGGACGCGGCCGAACTGACGGCTCGGGCCGAGGCGGCGCTGCGCCGCAGCTCGGCGGCGACGAGCCGGACCCTGCTGGAACGTTACGACGCGGTGCTCGCCGCCCATCCGGCCCTGGCCGGACGGCTGACCCCGTTGCGGACGGCTGTGGCGGCGCACGCCGTGGCGCTGGCGGGGGACGAGACGGCGGGCGGCGCTTCCGGTCCGCCCGGCAACGCCGCCCCTTCGGCGGACACCCGGTCGGCGGATCCCGCCGCCGCCGCTTCCGCCTCGGCTTCGGCTTCGGCTTCGGGGACGCCTGCTCCTGCGCCCGTACCGGCCGATCCGGCCGTCGCGCTGAAGGAGCTGGCGGCTCTCGCGCGCACGACCGCCGACGCCCACGCGGCGGCGCTGCTCGGCGCGCAGCCCGAGTACGCCCGGCTGCTCGCCTCGGTGGCGGCCTCGGGCGCGGCGCACGCGTATCTGCTGACCGAAGGAGGCCGGGCATGAGCGCCCTGGACGCGGCGCGTGCCGCGCTCGCCGCCGAGCACGCGGCGGTGTACGGGTACGGGGTCGTCGGCGGCCGGATCGGTGCCGAGCGCAGGGCGGAGGCCACGGCCGCGTACGAGGCGCACCGGGCCCGGCGTGACGGTCTGCGCCGGATCGTGCGGGACCTGGGCGGCGAACCGGTCGCGGCGGCGGCCGGCTACGAGCTGCCGTTCGCGGTGCCGGACACGGCCGCGGCCGTACGGCTCGCCGCCGTCCTGGAGGACCGGGTGGCCGGGGTCTACTCCGACCTCGTACGGGCGGCGGAGGGGCCGCTGCGGCGGGACGCGGCCGCCGCGTTGCGCGAGGCGGCGGTACGGGCCGTCCGCTGGCGCGGCACCGACGTAACCTTTCCTGGGCTCGCCGAGAGGCCCCTTTGACCAGAAGGAACAACGCACGCATGGCTTTCGAACCGCCGCAGCGACTGGCGCGGACGCTCGGCGAGACGTACGGGGACGCTGTCGCGGCCGAGTGGCTCGGGAAGCTGCCCGAGCTCGCGCGGAGCGCGGTGGAGCAGGCGTCCCTGGACGTCGAGCGGGTGATGGCGCCCGGCGGGCGCAGCAGCCTGGTGGTGCTCGTACGGCGGGCCGACGGCTCCCCGGCGGCCTTGAAGATCGCTCCTGAGGCCGCGCGGCCGGATCTGGAGCGGGACGCGCTGGCGCACTGGGACGGCTGGGGCGCGGTGCGGCTCCTGGAGGCGCCCGAGGACGGTTCGCTGCTGCTGGAGCGGCTGCATCCGGAGCAGTCGCTGCGGTCGCTGCCGGAGGCCAAGGCGCTGCTGGAGGCGGCGGGGACGGTACGCAGGCTGTGGGTCGAGCCGCCCGCGGGGCACGGCTTCGAGTCGGTGGCCGAGCGGACGGCCCGGCAGGCGACGGCGATGGAGCCCTACCGCGCGGACGCCGAGGCGGGTGCGCTGACGGCCGCCGCCTTGGAGGCGCGCGAGGAGCTGGTCGCGCACTCCCCGGAGACGCTGCTGCTGCACGGGAACTTCCGCCAGGGGAAGGTGCTCGCCGCTGACCGAACGCCATGGCTGGCGGTGGGCCCGGAGCCGCTGGTCGGCGAGCGCGCGTACGACCTGGCACGGCTGGTACGGGACCGGGTCGAGGACCTGGTGGCGGCTTCGGCGGGGGCGTCGGCGGCGCGTCGGCGGGTCAACAAGCTGGCGGACTCGCTGGAGGTGGACCGGGAGCGGCTGCGCGGCTGGACGCTGTTCCGCGCGGTCGAGTCGGGGACGCGGGCGCTGACGGCGGGCCGGCGGCAGGATGCGGAGCTGCTCCTGGAGTTCGCGGGCTGGCTGTAGGGGAATACCTAAGCTGTAACACTCGGCTCGGACCTCAGGGGGCCGTGATGGTCGAGGAGCTTCTGGCAGCGGCGGCGGCGACCGGAACAGCCGTCGTGGTGTACGTGGGCGCTGCGGCACGCGTGGTGAAGCAGTACGAACGGGGCGTGGTCTTCCGCTTCGGTCGGCTCATGGGCGAGGTACGGCAGCCGGGATTCACCATGATCGTGCCGGTCGTCGACCGGCTCCACAAGGTGAACATGCAGATCGTGACGTTGCCGGTGCCCGCGCAGGAGGGCATCACGCGGGACAACGTGACGGTGCGCGTGGACGCGGTGGTCTACTTCAAGGTGATCGACGCGTCGGACGCCCTGGTGCGGGTGGAGGACTACCGGTTCGCGGTGTCCCAGATGGCGCAGACGTCGCTGCGGTCGATCATCGGCAAGAGCGATCTCGACGACCTGCTGTCGAACCGCGAGAAGCTCAACCAGGGTCTTGAGCTGATGCTCGACAGCCCGGCGATGGGCTGGGGCGTCGCGATCGACAGGGTCGAGATCAAGGACGTCTCGCTGCCGGAGACGATGAAGCGGTCGATGGCGCGGCAGGCGGAGGCGGACCGCGAGCGGCGGGCGCGCGTGATCAACGCGGACGCGGAGCTGCAGGCGTCGAAGAAGCTGGCGGAGGCGGCGGGCGTGATGTCGGCGCAGCCGGCGGCGCTGCAGCTGAGGCTGTTGCAGACGGTGATGGCGGTGTCGGCGGAGAAGAACTCGACGCTGGTGCTGCCGATTCCGGTGGAGCTGCTGAGGTTCCTGGAGCGTGCGGCTCCGGCACCGGGCGAGTCTCCGGCGCATCCGGCGCCCACGCAGGAGCCCCTCCCGGGCGTCCCGCCCATCAAGGACCTGGCCCTCCCGGAGTCCTCGCTCCCCATGGACGACACCCTGACGGGCGCCCCGGCGGAACCCCTCCCGCGGGACGAGGCGGCGTAACCCCTCCGGCGGCGTACCTCCCGCGCTCGGGCGGGCGTACGGCGAAGCCGGTGGCGGGGCCTTGGGGGCTCCACCACCGGCTCGTCGTCGGCGCCAGCGCGTCACGCGCCGAGGCGGGCGATGGCCTCGTCGACGGTGAGTTCCTCGCGCTCGCCCGTGCGGCGGTCCTTCAGTTCCAGGACGCCCTCGGCCGAGCGGCGGCCGGCGACCAGGATCTTCGGGACACCGATCAGCTCCGCGTCGGTGAACTTGACGCCCGGGGAGACGCCCGCGCGGTCGTCGACCAGGACACGGAGGCCCGCGGCGCGCAGCTTCTCCGAGACGTCCAGGGCCAGTTCGGTCTGGAGCGCCTTGCCGGCGGCGACCACGTGGACGTCGGCCGGGGCGACCTCGGCCGGCCAGCACAGGCCCTTGTCGTCGGCGGACTGCTCGGCGAGCGCGGCGACGGCGCGGGAGACGCCGATGCCGTACGAGCCCATGGTGACGCGGACCGGCTTGCCGTTCTGGCCGAGGACGTCGAGCTTGAGGGCGTCGGCGTACTTGCGGCCCAGCTGGAAGATGTGGCCGATCTCGATGGCGCGGTCCAGGTTCAGGCCGGTGCCGCACTTCGGGCAGGGGTCGCCGTCCTGGACGACCACGACGTCGACGTACTCGTCCACCTCGAAGTCACGCCCCGCGACGACGTTCTTCGTGTGCATGCCCTCCTTGTTCGCGCCCGTGATCCACGCCGTGCCCGGCGCGACGCGCGGGTCGGCGAGGTACTTCACCTTCTCCAGGCCCTGCGGGCCGACGTAGCCGCGGACGAGGTCCTCGCGGCCGGCGAAGTCCGTCTCGGTGACCATCTCGACGGTGGCCGGCGCGAAGTGCGCCTCGACCTTGCCCAGGTCGACCTCGCGGTCGCCGGGGACGCCGACGGCGACGATCTCGCCGTCGACCTTGACCAGCAGGTTCTTCAGCGTGGCGGAGGCGGGGACGCCGAGGGAGGCGGCGAGCGTCTCGATGGTCGGGGTGTCGGGGGTCGGGATCTCCTCGGCGGCGTCGACACCGGAGCCGTCGACCGGCTTCAGTTCGTACGTGATCGCCTCGGTGTTCGCCGCGAAGTCGCAGTTCGGGCAGTCGGCGAAGGTGTCCTCGCCGGCCTCGGCCGGGGCGAGGAACTCCTCGGACTTCGAGCCGCCCATCGCGCCGGCGGTCGCGGCGCAGATGCGGTAGTCGAGACCCAGGCGCTCGAAGACGCGCTGGTAGGCCTCGCGGTGCAGGGCGTAGGACTTCGCGAGGCCCTCGTCCTCCGTGTCGAAGGAGTACGAGTCCTTCATCAGGAACTCGCGGCCGCGCAGGATGCCGGCGCGCGGGCGGGCCTCGTCGCGGTACTTCGCCGCGATCTGGTACAGGATGACCGGCAGGTCCTTGTAGGACGAGCACTGGTCCTTCACCAGGAGCGTGAAGATCTCCTCGTGGGTCGGGCCGAGGAGGTAGTCGCCGCCCTTGCGGTCCTGGAGGCGGAAGAGCTCGGCGCCGTACTCGTCCCAGCGGCCGGTGGCCTCGTAGGGCTCGCGGGGCAGCAGGGAGGGCAGCGCGACCTCCTGGGCGCCGATCGCGTCCATCTCCTCGCGGACGATGCGCTCGACGTTGGCGAGAACCTTCTTGCCGAGCGGCAGCCAGCTCCAGATGCCGGCGGCGGTACGGCGGACGTAGCCGGCCCGGACGAGGAGCTTGTGGCTGAGGACCTCGGCGTCCGCCGGGTCGTCGCGCAGCGTCTTCGCCATCAACTGGGACATGCGCTGGACCGGTGCGTTGGCCATGGTTCTCGTACTCCTGCCGGAAAAGGGTGATGGCAAGGAGGTTAGCCGGGCGGCCCGCGCGGGCGGAAATCAGTTCCGGCGAAGCAGCGGCAGCGGGGCGCCCATCACGGCGTACGGGCGGGGGCGCTCGGGCTGCATCCCCCGGGGGCAACCCCCGGACCCCCGGCCGGACGGGTCACCACCTCCGCAGCGGCAACGGGGCGCCCATCACGGCGTACGGCCGGGGGGCGCTCGGGCTGCATCCCCCGGGGGCAACCCCCGGACCCCCGGCCGGACGGGTCACCGCCTCCGCAGCGGCAGCGGGGCGCCCATCACGGCGTACGGCCGGGGGGCGCTCGGGAAGTGGACCCGGCGGGCGAGGTCGACGTAGCCGAGGGAGCGGTAGAGGCCGCGGGCCGGGCTGTCGGTGTCGATGGCGGAGAGGATCGAGCGGGGCAGCTTCGACTGGTCGGTGATCGTGGTGATCAGCTCGCGGCCGACGCCCCGCCCCTGGTGGCCGGGGTGCACATGGAGTTCGGTGATGACGAAGGAGTCGTCGAGCCAGTCCACGGTGCCGTTGGCACGGAGGTAGGGCTCCACGATGCCGGACCACCAGTGCGCGCGGTCGTTGGGCATCCCGTACACGAAGCCGACCAGGCGGCCGGAGGCGGTGGTCGCGCCGTACGCGCGGGCGCCGGGGTTCTGGAGATGGCGCAGGACGATGTGGCGGCGTACGACGACCTCGTCCGCGCTCAGGCCGAAGGCGACCGCCTGGACGGCGAGGGCGTCGTCGACCCGTGCCGCGAGGTCGACCGGTCCGATCGTGACGTGCGTGTCGGCGTCATCCATGCGCCGCACCTTACAAGCGCCTCAGAACAGGACGCTCATGAAGGCGCCGACCTCGCGGAATCCGACGCGGCGGTACGCGGCCCTGGCGGGCGTGTTGTAGTCGTTGACGTACAGGCTCACGATCGGCGCGACGTCGGCGAGGGCGTAGCGGAGCACGGCGGCCATGCCGGTCTCGGACAGGCCCCGGCCGCGGTGTTCGGGGGCGACCCAGACGCCCTGGATCTGGCAGGCCTGGCGGGTCGCGGCGCCGATCTCCGCCTTGAAGACGACCTTGCCGTCCTCGACACGGGCGAAGGAGCGGCCCGTTCCGACGAGCTCGGCGACGCGGGCCTGGTAGAGCAGGCCGCCGTCGCCGGCCATCGGGGAGATGCCGACCTCCTCGGTGAACATGGCCACGCACGCGGGCATGATCAGTTCCATCTCGTCCTTGCGGACGCGGCGGACGAGCGGGTCGGGCTCGACGGTGGCGGAGGGCGCCTCGGTGACCATCAGCGGCTGGTGGGCGCGGACGTCGCGGGCGGGGCCCCAGCTGGGTTCCAGAAGGCTCCAGAGCTGGGCGGTGGGCTCGGACGGGCCGACGATGGAGGAGCAGCGACGGCCGGTCCTGCGGGCGCGGTCGGCGAAGGCGCGGACGGCCTCGGGGGTGGCGCAGAGGGGGACGAGGTTGGCGCCGGAGTAGCACAGGGAGCGCAGCCGCCCGTCGGCGTACCAGCCCCACATCTCGCCGCCGAGGCGCCAGGGGTCGAGCCCGGCGGCCTGGACGCGGGCGGTCACGAAGGCGTTCTCGACGGGGGCGCTCTCCAGGACGGCGAGCGCGGCGCCGAGGTCGGCGGGTTCGAGGACCCGGGTGGTGGTCTGCGTCAACACGAGGGGGCCTCACCATGCGGTCTGCTGATTCTCCGCACTGTACCTGGCGTGTCGGGGAGGCGGTGGGCGAGTGCGGGACGAGGTCCGGGCACCGTTGTGGGCAGTCGTTCCGCCGGGCGGGACGACTGCCCACGCGGGGCCGGTCGCGGCGTACTCGCGTCAGACGCCGATGGCGACCGTCGGTTCGCCCGACATGACGCCGTCCTTCTCCATCTGCTCGGCGATCTTCATCGCCTCCTCGATGAGGGTCTCGACGATCTTCGACTCGGGGACGGTCTTGATGACCTCGCCCTTGACGAAGATCTGGCCCTTGCCGTTGCCGGAGGCGACGCCGAGGTCGGCCTCGCGGGCCTCGCCGGGGCCGTTGACGACGCAGCCCATGACGGCGACGCGCAGCGGGACCTCCATGCCCTCCAGGCCCGCCGTCACCTCCTCGGCCAGCTTGTAGACGTCGACCTGGGCGCGGCCGCAGGACGGGCAGGAGACGATCTCCAGGCGGCGCGGCTTGAGGTTCAGCGACTCCAGGATCTGGTTGCCGACCTTGACCTCCTCGACCGGCGGCGCGGACAGGGAGACGCGGATGGTGTCGCCGATGCCCTCGGAGAGCAGCGCGCCGAAGGCGACGGCGGACTTGATGGTGCCCTGGAAGGCGGGGCCGGCCTCGGTGACGCCGAGGTGCAGCGGGTAGTCGCACTGGGCGGCGAGCTGGCGGTAGGCGTTGACCATGACGACCGGGTCGTTGTGCTTGACCGAGATCTTGATGTCGCCGAAGCCGTGCTCCTCGAAGAGGGAGGCCTCCCAGAGGGCGGACTCGACCAGCGCCTCGGGGGTGGCCTTGCCGTACTTCTTCAGCAGGCGGGCGTCGAGCGAGCCGGCGTTGACGCCGATCCGGATCGGGGTGCCCGCGTCCTTGGCGGCGTGGGCGATCTCCTTCACCTTGTCGTCGAACTGCTTGATGTTGCCCGGGTTGACGCGGACGGCCGCGCAGCCGGCGTCGATGGCGGCGAAGACGTACTTCGGCTGGAAGTGGATGTCGGCGATCACGGGGATCTGCGACTTCTTCGCGATCGTCGCGAGCGCGTCGGCGTCGTCCTGCGTGGGGCAGGCGACGCGCACGATCTGGCAGCCGGAGGCGGTCAGCTCGGCGATCTGCTGGAGCGTGGCGCCGATGTCGGACGTCCGGGTCGTCGTCATGGACTGGACCGAGACGGGTGCGTCGCCGCCGACGGCCACGGTGCCGACCTGGATCTGGCGGCTCTTGCGCCGCTCGGCGAGCCGGGTCGGAACGGACGGGATACCGAGAGAGATCGCGGTCATCAGCTGTACAACCCCAAGGTGTGGTTCATCGGGCTCAGGTATCCGAGATTACCGCCCCCGCGGTGGGTGGCCGGACACCACGGGGGTCCGGCCACCCGACGATCACGTCAGCTTCACCGGGTTGACGATGTCCGCCGCGAGGACGAGCAGGGTGAAGCAGACGAACACGCCCGCCACCACGTACGCGGCCGGCATCAGCTTGGCCACGTCGAACGGGCCCGGGTCGGGGCGCCGGAAGATCCGCGCGGTGTTGCGGCGCACGGACTCCCACAGGGCGCCGGCGATGTGACCGCCGTCGAGCGGGAGCAGCGGCAGCATGTTGAACAGGAACAGCGAGACGTTGAACATCACGAGCAGCTGGAGGAAGAAGACCAGGCGGGTCTCCGCCGGTGCCTCGATGCTCATCAGCTCGCCGCTGATGCGGGCCGCGCCGACGACGCCGACGGGTGAGTCCTGCTTGCGTTCGCCGTCGCCGAAGGTGGCGTCCCACAGGTCCGGGACCTTGCCGGGCAGGGCGAGCACGGACTCGAAGCCGGCCTGGAGCTGGTCGGTCATCCGGGAGGCGGACTCGCCGAAGGTGAGCGGGACGACCTCGCGGCCGGACTCGAAGCCGAGGTAGCCGGCGGAGACGTACTGGGCGGGCTGGACGACCCGGCCCTCCGCGTCCTTCTTGAGGACCTTGTTCTCCAGGAGCGTGGCCGTGAGGTCCAGCTCCCGCCCGTCCCGCTGGACGGTGACGGTGGCGGTCCCGGTGGTGGCGCGGATGCGGTCGGAGAGGGTGTTCCAGTCGGTGATGCGTTCGCCGTTGAAGGCGACGATCCGGTCGCCCTTGAGCAGACCCGCCGCCTTCGCGGGCGAGGGCCGGTCGCTCGGCTTGCAGCTGTCGCGCTTCTCGCTCTGGTCGATGACGCAGTTGGTGACGCCCGCGACCTTGGTGGTCTGGGTCTCGAAGCCGACGGCCATCGCGCTGCCGAAGAAGAGCACGACGGCGAGGATCAGGTTCATGAACGGGCCGGCGAACATGACGATGACGCGCTTCCACGGCTTGCGCGTGTAGAAGAGCCGCTTCTCGTCACCGGGCTGGAGCTCCTCGAAGGAGGCCTCGCGGGCGTCCTCGATCATGGCGCGCCAGGGCGAGGTGGAGCGGGCCTCGATACGGCCGTCCTTGCCGGGCGGGAACATGCCGATCATCCGGATGTAGCCGCCGGCCGGGATGGCCTTGATGCCGTACTCCGTCTCGCCCTTCTTCCGTGACCAGATGGTCGGGCCGAAGCCGACCATGTACTGGGGCACGCGGATGCCGAAGAGCTTGGCCGTGGAGAGGTGGCCGAGCTCGTGCCAGGCGATGGAGACGAGCAGCCCGAGCGCGAACAGCGCGATGCCGAGGAGCGTCAGAAGTACGGTCATGCGCGCGCCTCCGCGGTCGCCTTCGCAGCCTGTGCTGCCAGTTCCCGGGCCCGGGCCCTGGCCCAGGTCTCCGCTTCAAGGACGTCCGACACCGTCAGTGAGGTTCCCCGGTCGGGGGTGCCGTGCTCGGTGACGACTGCCGTGACCGTATCCATGATTCCGTTGAAGGGCAGCCTTCCGGCGAGAAACGCCTCGACGCACTCCTCGTTCGCCGCGTTGAAGACGGCGGGCGCGGTGCCGCCCAGCTCGCCGACGTGGCGGGCGAGGCCGACGGAGGGGAACGCCTCGGTGTCGAGCGGGAAGAACTCCCAGCTGGAGGCCTTGGTCCAGTCGAAGGCGGGGGCCGCGTCCGGTACCCGCTCGGGCCAGCCGATGCCGAGGGCGATCGGGCCGCGCATGTCCGGCGGGGTGGCCTGGGCGAGGGTCGAGCCGTCGGTGAACTCCACCATCGAGTGGACGTACGACTGGGGGTGGACGACGACCTCGATCCGGTCGAAGGGGATGTCGTAGAGGAGGTGCGCCTCGATGACCTCCAGGCCCTTGTTGACCAGGGTGGCGCTGTTGACCGTGATGACGGGGCCCATGGCCCACGTCGGGTGGGCGAGGGCGTCCTCGCGGGTGACGTGCGCCAGCTCCGCGCGTGTACGGCCGCGGAAGGGGCCGCCGGAGGCGGTGACGACCAGCTTGCGGACGTCGGCGCGGGTGCCGGCGGCGAGGGCCTGGAAGAGGGCGGCGTGCTCGGAGTCGACCGGGATGATCTGGCCGGGCTTGGCCAGCGCCTTGACCAGCGGGCCGCCGACGATCAGCGACTCCTTGTTGGCGAGGGCGAGGGTGCGGCCTGCTTCGAGGGCGGCGAGCGTGGGCGCGAGGCCGATGGAGCCGGTGATGCCGTTGAGGACCGTGTGGCAGGGCGAGGCGGCCAGCCGGGTGGCGGCGTCGGGTCCGGCCAGGATCTCGGGGAGGGCGGCGCCGGGGCCGTAGAGCCTGGTCAGCGCCTCGCGCAGCGCGGCGGCCTTGTCCTCGCGGGCGACGGCGACCGCCCCGACCCGCAGCCGGTGGGCCTGCTCGGCGAGCAGCTCGACCCGGCCGCCGGAGGCGGCGAGGGCGGTGACCCGGAAGCGGTCGGGGTTGCGCAGGACCAAGTCGATGGCCTGGGTGCCGATGGACCCGGTGGAGCCGAGGACGACGATGTCGCGGCGGCCTTCGGTCGGATCGAAGACCAGGTGCGGGTCGGCGAGAGGAGAGGGGCGGTCGCTCATGCCCCCCATTCTTGCCGCAAAGAACGGGCGCGCTTCACTGGGTGCGGGTGAACGCCCCGAAGGCGTCCGGGAAGACCCGGTGGAAGTCGGGGAACGTCTTCCGTACGCAGCCGGGGTCGTCGTAGGTGATCCCGGGGGTGCGCAGGGCGGTGACCGCGAAGGACATGACGATCCGGTGGTCGCCGTGGGTGGCGATCTCGGCGGGTCCGGCCGGGGTGCCGGGGTGGATCTCGATCCAGTCGGGGCCGGTGGTGACCGTGATGCCGAGGCGGCGGAGGTTCTCGGCGCAGGCGTCGAGGCGGTCGCACTCCTTGACGCGGGTGTTGGCGACGTCCTCGATGCGGACGGGTCCCTCGGCGAAGGGTGCGAGGGCGGCGAGGGTCGGCATGGTGTCGGAGATGTCACGCATGTTGACGGTGAGGCCGTTCAGCCGGCCGGTGGACCGGACGGTGGTGGCCTTGTCGGTGATCTCGACCTCGGCGCCCATCCTGCGCAGGACGTCGACGAAGCCGAGGTCGCCCTGGAGGGCGCCGGTGCCCAGGCCGGGGACGGTGACCTCGCGGCCGGGGGTGGGATCGAGGGCGGCGGCGGCGAAGAAGTACGAGGAGGTGGAGGCGTCGGGCTCGATGGCGTAGGTGGTGGCGGTGTAGCCGGTGGGGGCGACGGTGTACGTACGGCCCTCTTGGGTGATGTGCGCCCCGAACGCGCGCATCATCGCGAGGGTGATCTCGACGTACGGCTCCGAGACCAGGTCGGTCACGGTGATGGTGAGGCCCTCGGCGGTCAGCGGGCCGAGCATGAGGAGCGCGGTCAGGTACTGGGAGGACTGGCCGGCGTCGAGGGTCAGCGCGCCGCCCTTGATGCCGGCGGCGTGGACGGTGAGGGGGTGGTGGCCCTCGCGCTCGGGGTGGCGGAGGTCGACGCCGAGGGTGCGCAGGGCGGTGGTGAGGGGGCCGAGGGGGCGGCGGCGCATCTGGGGGGAGGCGTCGAAGCGGTACGTGCCGGGGCCGCCTGCGGCGGCGAGGGCGGGGAGGAAGCGGGCGGTGGTGGCGCCGTCGCGGCAGTAGACGTCGGCGGCGGTGGCCGCGGGGCCCTGGGGGCGCCCGTCGATGTGCCAGGCACTGCCGTCCGGCTCCTGCCGCACCTCGTACCCGAGGGCCTTGAGCCCTTCGGCGAAGCCCTCGGTGTCGTCGGAGCGGAGCGGCCGGAGGAGGGTGCTGGTCCCGTCGGCGGCGGCGGCGAGGAAGAGCGCGCGTGCGGTGACGGACTTGGAGCCGGGGATGTCGATGACGGTCACACCGTCATGCTGCCGTGCGCGGGGGGTGCGGGGCGTCCGACGTCCGCGACGTGGACGGGCCGGGCGGGGGCGGTGCGAGTCCGGCGCCCACGTCGGACCCGTAGGCGGTGCGAGTCGGGTGCCGTGGGTCGCCTCGGGGGCGGTGCGAGTCCGGCGCCCACGGTCGCCTCCGTGGGCGGTGCCCGCGAGTCCCTCCCCCCGGTTGTGGGCAGGCGTTCCGCGGGCGGAACGGGTGGGCACAACCGGGGCGCCGGCGCCTTGGCAAGGGCCTTGTGCACGAGGGCGGTTCTCAGGGCGCCCGGCCGGGCCCTGTGCAGAAGGGACCGGCAACGGCACCGGCGCCGTGGGTTGTGCCCACCCGTCCCGCCCAGCGGGACGATTGCCCACAACGGTGGCCAGGGACGGGTGGGAACCGCCCAGCAGGACGGTCCGCGACGGTCGCGAGGGACGGGTGGGAACCGCCCAGCAGGACGGTCCGCGACGGTCGCGAGGGACGGGTGGGAACCGCCCAGCAGGACGGTCCACAACGGTGGCGAGGGACGGGTGGGAACCGCCCAGCAGGACGGTCCACAACGGTGGCGAGGGACGGGTGGGGACCGCCCAGCAGGACGGTCCGCGACGGTCGCGAAGACCGCGAGGGACGGGTGGGGACCGCCCAGCGGGACGGTCCGCAACGGTGGTCACGACCGGGAGCCGCCCAGCGGGGTGAACGCTCGTGCCCGGGGACCCGGGCGTCGCCCGTTACGGGATCTTGCGGTGGGCGTTCTCGTGGGGGGAGGGGCCTGGGGTGGCGTCGGCGATCCAGGGGCCGTCGTCCGAGGGGTCGACCACGCCCGCCTCCAGCCACTCGAAGCGGCCCGCCAGGACCCCGTCCACCACCCGCCGGTCGACCTCGTCCGTGTTGGACCAGAGGCGGCCGAAGAGCTCCTCCACCCGCAGCCGCGCCTGCCGGCAGAACGCGTCCGCGAGCGCGTGGGCCTCCCGGCCGTGCGGGTCGCCCGAGGACCGCAGCCACTCCGCCCGTACGCACGCCGCGCTCATCGCGAAGAGCTCCGCACCGATGTCCACGATCCGCCCGAGGAACGCCTGCTTGAGCTCCATCCGGCCCTGCCACCGCGACATCGCGTAGAACGTCGAGCGCGCCAGCTTCCTGGACGTCCGCTCCACGTAACGGAGGTGCGAGGCCAGCGCGCCGAACTCCGCGTACGACGTCGGGAGTTGGCCCGGGCCCGCGACCAGCTTCGGCAGCCAGCGGGCGTAGAAGCCGCCCGCCCGCGCGCCCGCCCGCGCCTTGTCGCCCAGCGAGATGTCCGGGTCGATGATGTCGCCCGCCACGGCCAGGTGCGCGTCGACCGCCTCGCGGGCGATGAGCAGGTGCATGATCTCCGTCGAGCCTTCGAAGATCCGGTTGATCCGGAGGTCTCGGAGGAGTTGCTCCGCCGGGACCGCGCGCTCGCCCCGCGCCGCGAGCGAGTCCGCCGTCTCGTAGCCGCGCCCGCCCCGGATCTGGACCAGTTCGTCGGCGATGAGGCAGCCCATCTCGGAGCCGTAGAGCTTCGCGAGGGCCGCCTCGATGCGGATGTCGTTGCGGTCCTCGTCGGCCATCTGGGAGGAGAGGTCGACGACCGCCTCCAGGGCGAACGTGGTCGCCGCGATGAAGGAGATCTTCGTGCCGACGGCCTCGTGCCGGGCGACGGGCTTGCCCCACTGCTCCCGTACGGCCGACCACTCGCGGGCGATCTTCAGCGCCCACTTCCCCGCGCCGACGCACATCGCGGGCAGGGAGAGCCGACCGGTGTTCAGGGTGGTGAGGGCGATCTTGAGGCCGGCGCCCTCGGGGCCGATGCGGTTCGCGGCGGGCACCCGGACGCCGTGGAAGCGGGTGACGCCGTTCTCCAGGCCGCGCAGGCCCATGAAGGCGTTGCGGTGCTCCACGGTGATGCCGGGCGAGTCCGCCTCGACCACGAAGGCGGTGATCCCGCCCCGGTGGCCCTCGGACTTCGGCACCCTCGCCATGACGACGAGGAGGTCGGCGACGACGCCGTTGGTCGTCCAGAGCTTCACGCCGTCGATGACGTACGTGTCGTCGCCGTCCGGTACGGCGGTGGTGGCGAGCCGGGCCGGGTCGGAGCCCACGTCCGGCTCGGTGAGGAGGAAGGCCGAGATGTCGGTGGTCGCGAGGCGCGGGAGGTAGGTGTCGCGCTGTTCCTGCGTGCCGAAGATCTTCAGGGGCTGCGGTACGCCGATCGACTGATGGGCGGAGAGCAGCGCGCCGATCGCGGGGCTCGCGGAGCCGACGAGAGCGAGGGCGCGGTTGTAGTACACCTGGGTGAGGCCCAGGCCGCCGTACTTCGGGTCGATCTTCATCCCGAACGCGCCGAGTTCCTTGAGGCCGGTGACGACCTCGTCGGGGATGCGGGCCTCGCGTTCGATCAGCCGGCCGTCGATCCGCGTCTCGCAGAAGTCGCGCAGCTTGGCCAGGAAGGCCTCGCCGCGCCGTACGTCCTCCTCGGACGGGAGCGGGTGGGGGTGGATGAGATCGAGCCGGAAGCGGCCGAGGAACAGCTCCTTGGCGAAACTGGGTTTGCGCCAGTCCTGCTCACGCGCCGCCTCGGCGACCTGCCGTGCCTCGCGTTCCGTGACCTTGGGCCGCTGGGTGGGTGCGGACATGAACCAACTCACCTCGCCGCTGATGGGGGCTTGTGGCTACTCGTCCGTAGTACCCGATTTCCCGGAGTTCGGATAGCCGACCCGGGGATGAGCGGTCCGTGGAGGGGCTACTTCCACTCGTAGATCTTGGCGGTCGCCTTCCCGCTCTCCTCCACGTGGAATTCGAATACGCCGGCGATTCCGGTCAGGTGGGCGAACGTCGTGGCGGAGGTCTCGAAGAAGAGCGCGCCGCGCCAGTCCACGGCACCGGTCTCGCCGATGCGGCCGACTCCGGAGCCGTGCCAGGTGACGGTCTCGCCGTCCTGAGTCATCGTGACGCCCTGGCCTTCGCCGAAGAGGGTGCCGTCGGCGCGTACGACCGACTCGTACGTGCCCATGTCCTTGACCGCGACGCCCAGGAGCGTGCCGGTCGCCTGGAAGGACGCCTCCATGACGGGGTGGCCGCCGTCCGTGGACAGCACCCGGATTCCCGTGGTCTCTCCCTGCTCCTCACCGATGAGGTCGCCGAGCATGGTGGAACTCCTCTCCGATGGATCCCTCTTCCGGAGTACGCCTGCCGGTGGGTGCCGTCAAACCGGCGGGGAGAGGAGACAAGGAGACGGCCGGAGCCCCCGCACAGTGGGCTCCGGCCGTCGGTCTCGTGAATCCGTACGAATGGTCCGTACGGGTTACAGCGCGAGGCCCGTGAGGACCAGGACGCGCTCGTAGGTGTAGTCGTCCATCGCGTACTTGACGCCCTCGCGGCCGACGCCGGACTTCTTGGCGCCGCCGTACGGCATCTGGTCGGCGCGGTAGGACGGGACGTCGCCGATGATCACGCCGCCGACCTCGAGCGCGCGGTGGGCGCGGAACGCGGTCTGCAGGTCGTGGGTGAAGACGCCGGCCTGGAGGCCGAAGTCGGAGTCGTTGACGGCGGCGAAGGCCTCGGCCTCGCCGTCGACCTTGGCGACCGTCAGGACCGGACCGAAGACCTCGGCGCGGGCCAGGGTGACGTCGGCCGGGAGGTCGGTCAGGACGGTCGGAGCGTAGGTCGCGCCCTCGCGCTTGCCGCCGGCGAGCAGCTTCGCGCCGGCCGCGACGGCCTCGTCCACCCAGGCCTCGACGCGCTTGGCGGCGTTCTCGTCGACGAGCGGGCCGACGTCGGTGGCGTCGTCCGCCGGGTCACCGGTGACCTGGGCCTCGACGGCGGCGACGATCTTCGGCACCAGGCGGTCGTAGACGGAGGCGTCGGCGATCACGCGCTGCACGGAGATGCAGGACTGGCCGCCCTGGTAGTTGGAGAAGGTGGCGATACGGGTCGCCGCCCAGTCCAGGTCCTGCTCGGACGCCCAGTCGCCGAGGACGACGGCGGCGGCGTTGCCGCCGAGCTCCAGGGTGCAGTGCTTGTGCGGCACGGACTCCTGGATGGCGAAGCCGACCTTGTCGGAGCCGGTGAAGGAGATGACCGGGAGGCGCTCGTCCTGGACGAGGGCCGGCATGCGGTCGTTCGGCACGGTCAGGACGGACCAGGAGCCGGCCGGCAGGTCGGTCTCGGCCAGCAGCTCGCCCAGGATCAGGGACGAGATGGGGGTGGAGGGGGCCGGCTTGAGGATGATCGGGGCGCCGACGGCGATGGCCGGGGCGACCTTGTGGGCGCTGAGGTTCAGCGGGAAGTTGAACGGCGCGATGCCGAGGACGACGCCCTTGGGGATACGGCGGGTGATCGCCAGGCGGCCGACGCCACCGGCCTCGGTGTCCAGGCGCTGGGCCTCTCCACCGTTGAAGCGGCGGGCCTCCTCGGCGGCGAAACGGAAGACGGAGACGGCACGGCCGACCTCGCCGCGGGCCCACTTGATGGGCTTGCCGTTCTCGGCGGAGATCACCTGGGCGATCTCCTCGGTGCGCTCGGCGAGACGCTTCGATACGTGGTCGAGGGCGGCGGCGCGGACGTGCGCCGGGGTCGCGGCGAACTCGTCGACGACGGCGTGCGCGGCGGCGACGGCCTCCTCGACCTGGGCCTCGGTGGGCACGCTGACCTTGCCGACCAGACGTCCGTCATAGGAGTTCGTGACGTCGAAGGTGGCGTCGCCGGTGGCCTCGCGGCCGGCGAGCCAGAAGGCGTGGGTGGCAGTCATTGCGTCCCGGCCCTTTCGTATCGGGGGTGCGAGCGATTGCTCTCGTGCCACGGTAGGGCGAAGCGGGCGGGCTGTGGTTTGTGCGGTGTGGAGTAGTGGGGGCGCAGGACTCTTACGGATTGGCGGAAGGCGGCGCGGGGGCCCAGGGGGGCGGTGCGCGCCCGCTCTCGCGCGAGGCCGGCTCAGCGGCGCCGTTCCGTCGTCACGATCAGGCACACGCCCGCCACGACCACCGCGCCTCCGAGGGCGATGGGCCAGGTGAGGGCCTCGTCCAGGATGAGGGCGCCGAGGAGGACGGCGACGACGGGGTTGACGTACGCGTACGTGGCGACGAGCGAGAGCGGTGCGGTCTGCAGCAGCCAGGCGTACGCGGTGAAGGCGATCAGGGACCCGAAGACGACGAGGTAGGCGAGGGCGGTCCAGGAGCGGGCGGAGATCGCGGCGAGGTCGAGACCGTGCTGCTCGCCCCGGATCAGGCCGAGCGCGGCACAGCCGAGGCCGCCGGCGACCATCTCGTACGCGCTGGCGGTGAAGGGGTTGGCGGGCATCGGGATCCGGGAGGAGGAGAACGAGCCCACGGACCAGAAGAGCGTCCCGAGGACGACCAGGAGGACGCCGCCGATCCGGACGTCGCCGCTGAGCCCCGGGAGGGTGAGGACGGCGAGTCCGACGAGACCGAGGAGGACGCCGGCCACGCCGCCGGCGGTGGGGCGCTGCCCGAAGACCGCCTTGAGGACGACGACCCAGGCGGGCACGACGGCGACGAGAAGGGCGGCGAGGCCGGAGGGGACGGAGGTCTCTGCGAGGACGACGAGACCGTTGCCGCCGAGGAGCAGCAGGAGGCCGACGACGGCGGCGGAGCCGAGCTGTGCCCGGGTGACCTTGAGCGCGGCGGGGCCTTGGCGCCAGGCGATCAGGGCGGCGAGGAGGAGGCCCGCGACGACGAAGCGGAGCCCGGCGGAGAGGAACGGCGGCATCGTCTCGACGACGATCCGGATCCCGAGGTACGTCGACCCCCAGACGACGTACACGATCATGAGCCCGGCCCAGACGGCGCCGGAGATCCCGCGCCCGGGCAGAGCGGGCCGACCGGGCAGACCGGGGGCCGGGCCGGGTGCGGGGGTGGGCGCGCTGGAGCGGACCTCGTCGGCCGGTTCGGCGGGGCTTGTCATGTGCAGGAGACTAGGGACTCCGGCGCCGAATGACCAAGGAAATTGCCCGAGATCGGGCAGCGGAAGCCGTTTTCGGTACGGGAAAGGGGAGCGGCCACCCGGCGTAGAGGGTCCCGGCGGCCGACCGGCGTAGGGGTCCCAGCGGCCGACCGGCCCAGGGGCTCCGGCGGCCGACCGGCCTCTATCCGCCCTCCGTGTCCGACCCCGTCGCCTTCAGGGCCAGCCACAGCTCCATGCGGACGTCCGGGTCGTCCAGGGAGCGGCCCAGGATCTCCTCCACGCGGCGCATGCGGTAGCGCAGGGTGTGTCGGTGGACGCCCAGGTCGGCCGCTGCCGCGTCCCACTGGCCGTGGCGGGAGAGCCAGGCGCGCAGCGAGGCCACCAGGTCGCCGCGGCCCGTCGCGTCGTGTTCGTACAGCGCGCGCAGCATGCCGTCCGCGAAGGCGCGCACGGCGTCGTCGGCCAGCAGCGGCAGGACGGAGCCCGCCGCCAGGTCCTCGTGCTCGACCAGCGCCTTGCCCCGCCGTCGCGCCACCGAGAGCGCCTGCTCGGCCTGCTTGTAGGCGGCCGCCGCCGCGATCGGGCCCGCCGGGGCGGAGAGCCCGACCACGACACCGGCGTCCTCCGCGTCCCGTTCCGTGTACGCCTCGCAGGCGGTGACCACCGCGCCGCCGTCTCCCGCCAGGACGAGGAGCCGCTCCTCGCCCTCCGGAACCGTCAGGACCGTCTCGCCCGCGCGCGCCGCCGCCGACTCCAGGGCCTCGGCCAGCTCCGGCAGCGGCGGCTCCCCCTCCCGCTCCCCCGCCGCCTGCTCGGCGATGAGCAGCCGGAACGGGGCGTCCAGGAGCCCGCCGTAGAGGTCGCCTGCCACCGCCCGGGCGTGGTCCGGCTGTCCGGAGAGCATCATCCGCAGGACCGCCGCGCCGAGCCGCGCCTCCGCCGCCTGCAGCGAGCGCGACCGCTCGGTGGTGAGCGTGAGCAGGGCGATCGCGGAGTGCACGGCGTACCGTTCCGCCGTCCCGAGCGGCGCGCCCGTGCCGACCGCGAGCGCTCCCCTGACCCGCCGCCCCGTGCCCAGGGACTGGAGCTCGACCCGGTCCTCCGTGCCGCCGACGACCGCGCTCGCGGGCGCGGGCCGCTCCCGGAGCCTTTCGACGTCGGGCGTCAGCCGGGAGGCCCGGCGCGCCGCCCACTCGGGGGACACGGCGATGACCGTTCCGGAGGCGTCGTACAGCGCCGCCCACCCGTCCACGTGCGCAGCGAGCCGCGCCACCACCGCGTCGGGGCCTTCGGCGAGCGCCGCCCGGGTCATCTCCCGCTGGGCCTCGAAACCGGCCGTGACCGCGCGGTACTGGTCGGCCGCGATGGCCGCCGAGACCGCCTTGCTGATGGCGAGGAACGGCGTCCGGCGCGGTACTTCGAGCAGCGGAAGGCCCTCCGCCCGCGCCGCCTCCACGAGCGTCGGCGGAATGTCGTCGTAGTTGACGCCGATGGCGAAGCCGAGCCCCACCACGCCCGCGCCGAGCAGCCGCCGGACGTAGCGGCGCATCGCCTCGGCGTCCTCGGCGTCCAGGGTGAGCGCGGTGGTGAGCAGCAGCTCGCCGCCCTCCATGTACGGGACAGGGTCGGCGAGCTCGCTGACGTGGGCCCAGCGCACGGGGGTGTCGAGGCGGTCCTCACCCGCGCGGACGGTGAGCTTGAGCGCCGAGTGCTGGACGAGGGAGGCGAGGGTGGGCGGCATTGGGGACCGTCGGACCTTTGAGCGAGGGGGCGCCGCTCAGCCGAGCGGCGCCCTCGATTGTGCCAGGGCCCGCGAGCCCCCGCTCCGGCTCGACGTCGACTTCGGGCCGCCTGGGCGGCACCTCGGCGACACCACCGCCCGCCCCTGCCGCTCCCGCCTCAGCCCCGCAGGTCCACCAGGAGCGGTGGCGTGTGTTCGCCCCGTACATGGGTCAGGGAGAGCACCGCGTGCCCGGCCGGGACGGCGTGCGCGAGGTCCGAGGCCGACCAGCGCTCGCGCTCCACCTCCCGTACGGTGACGGCCTCCGCCGTCGCCGCCCGGCCGGTCACCAGACGGCGCATGAAGTGCAGGGCCTTGGTCAGCGGCTCGTCGGAGATGATCTGCCGGTTGGTGACGTCCCGGGTCTGCACCCATTCGGTGCCCCAGGTCTCGGCGAACCGGCCGCCGTCCCACGGCGCGATCCCGGCGAACGCCATCCGGCAGCCGACCGCGCCGAGCAGCGGCCCGCGCAGCGCCTCCGGTACGTCCTCCAGGCTGCGCAGCGCCAGGACGACGCCCGCGTTGGCGGAACGCAGCCGCTGCAGGGCCCGTACGGAGTCGCCGGTGACGGTGTACGTCGCGTCGTCGAGGACCAGGCAGGCGAAGAGGGAGCGGTCGCGGCGGGCGAGGGCGGCCTCCGCGAACTGCGCGAGCAGCAGACGGGAGACGATCCGGGAGGCCTCGGCGTGCCCGCGTTCGGGCAGGTCGACGCGGACGCGGAGCGGATGCTCGACGGCCTGGAGGGAGAACTGCGGCCGTTCCCGCTCCTGGTCACCGCCCTCCGTGCGGAAGAAGCCGGCGAAGGCGGGCCGGTCGAGGAAGGCGATGCGCTCGGCGAGCAGGACACCGGTCTCGTCGCCCCGGTCCGCCTGCCGCTGCCGCGCGTCGAGCTCCCGCAGCTGGGCGGGGTCGTCGGCGACGGCGGCCCGCAGCGCGTCGAGCGCATCGGGCGTCCCGGCGAGCAGCTCGCGCAGCTCGGGCACGCCCGGGAAGCGGCCGTACGCGGCCCGGAACGGGCCGATCAGCTGGGCGAGCGCGGTGCCCGCCCGGCGGCTGTTGGCGACCAGGTCCCCGACGAGGGCCTCGGCGAGGATCCGGGCGGCCTCGTCGGGGTCGTCGGCGCCGCCGTACAGGTCGAGGTCGTGGGTGGACCCGGGCCGGCCGACGGAGACGACGACGTCGAAGGCCTCCTCGGGGCCGAGGGCGGCGCCCTGTGCGGTGACGGCGACGACGGCGGCACGGTTGGCGAGGGCCTGCAGGCAGAGCGCCTCGACGACGGGCCGGACCAGCCGCACGGTCTTCCCGGCGCCCGCGGGTCCGACGGCGAGCAGCGAGGTCCCGAGCACGGCGGGCTCCAGGGCGACGCCGGTGGTGCGCCGGGCGTAGGGGTTGCGCGGGTGGTCGGCGGCGGTGCCGATGAGGACCTGGCCGGTGGCGAGGTCGTGGGTGGCGGTACGGACGGGCAGGTCACGCAGGCCCGAGGGGTGACCGCAGGCGGCGGCGCCCCGGGTGCGCACGGCCTCGGTGAAGGCGGCCAGGCGCTCGGGCCGGGTCCGTACGCCCTGCCAGGCGCGGCGGATCCGGGCGTAGTCGACGTCCCCGAGGGTCCCCTGGCGGGTGGCCTCGGCGAGCTGGGCGGCGGCCTCGGGCAGCCCGGCGTCCCGCAGCTCCGGCCACTGCGCGGGGTCGACCTCCGGCCGGGGCGGGGGCGGCGGGGCGGCGGACCCCGGACCGCCGGTCCCGAAGCGCCTACGCACGGTCGGCCAGGCGCCGGCCCGGCCGACGGCCGCGACGAGGGCGGCGATCAGGAGGACGTAGTAGAGGTTGGAGACCCAGGTGAGCCAGGTGACCGTGCGGGGCATCTCGCGCCAGACGCCCGGCAGGAGCACGAAGAGCGGCCAGATGGGTACGCCGTAGCGCTGCCAGATCTCGCGCCAGTTGCCGACGCGGCCGAAGCCGACGGAGAAGAGGGCGAGGAGGATCGCGTACCAGAGGTAGGTGGCGCCGACGTAGACCTCGAAGTCCGGGCTCGTGGGGGCGCGCCATTCCTCGGGGACGAGCCACAGCATCGGCAGCAGCCACCAGTCGTTCACGAAGATCCACCACCCCTCCAGATAGCCGTTCCAGAGGAGCGACCAGAGGAGCCAGCCGCAGAGGTACGCGACGAAGGCGCCGGTGACCAGCTGGCGGCCGGGCACGAGGTCGGGTTCGAGCTCGGGCCGCTCGCGGTGGCCGAGCCGCCAGATGCCCGGGGCGGCGGCGGGGCGGGGGATGCGGAGCCACTCGGCGACCCCGATCCGGGTGGGCGCGTGGGAGGGCGGAGGCGGTACGCGGGTCGGCGCGGCCGCCTCCCGCGGCGGGCCGGACGGCACGGGTGGGGCGGCCGGGCGCGGGACCGCGCCCGCCCGGGGGTCACGGGGCCCGGTTCCCCCGGGGTCGCGCGGCTCGCCTCCCCGGGTGTCGCGTGACTCGTACGTGCCTTCGGTCTCCATGAAACCCCTGCCCCCTGACCAGCCAGGTCGCCGCATCTGTGCCACCGTCAATCTAGTGCGCCGGGACCGGCCCGGAGCGGTTTCCCCGCCGCCATGTCCACACCGGACAACGAGATACCCCCCAACACTCCCGATCGGCGCATGCCTGTGCGCGTCCCCCGCGCCTAGCCTGCGGAAGAAACCCACAAGAGCGTCCAGAACACCCCAGGAGCCCCGCATGAACGCTGTCCCGCAGGAGCGGCGCGTCGTCACCGCCATCCCCGGTCCGAAGTCGCAGGAGCTTCAGGCCCGCCGCCTCGACACCGTGGCCGGCGGCGTGGGCTCCGTGCTGCCCGTCTTCACCGCGAAGGCCGGCGGCGGCATCATCGAGGACGTCGACGGCAACCGTCTGATCGACTTCGGCTCCGGTATCGCCGTGACCTCCGTGGGTGCCTCCGCCGAGGCCGTCGTGCGCCGCGCCGCCGCGCAGCTCGCCGACTTCACGCACACCTGTTTCATGGTGACGCCGTACGAGGGTTACGTCGAGGTCTGCGAGGCGCTCGCCGAGCTGACCCCGGGCGACCACGCCAAGAAGTCCGCGCTCTTCAACTCGGGCGCCGAGGCCGTCGAGAACGCGGTCAAGATCGCCCGTTCGTACACCAAGCGCCAGGCGGTCGTCGTCTTCGACCACGGCTACCACGGCCGTACGAACCTGACGATGGCGCTGACGGCGAAGAACATGCCGTACAAGCAGGGCTTCGGCCCGTTCGCGCCCGAGGTCTACCGCGTGCCGGTCGCCTACGGCTACCGCTGGCCCACCGGCGCCGAGAACTGCGGCCCCGAGGCCGCCGCCCAGGCGATCGACAACATCACCAAGCAGATCGGCGCCGAGAACGTCGCCGCGATCATCATCGAGCCGGTTCTCGGTGAGGGTGGCTTCATCGAGCCCGCCAAGGGCTTCCTGCCGGCGATCGTGAAGTTCGCCAACGACAACGGCATCGTCTTCGTCGCCGACGAGATCCAGTCCGGCTTCTGCCGCACCGGCCAGTGGTTCGCGTGCGAGGACGAGGGCATCGTCCCGGACCTCATCACGACCGCCAAGGGCATCGCGGGCGGTCTGCCGCTCGCCGCCGTCACCGGCCGCGCCGAGATCATGGACTCCGTGCACGGCGGCGGCCTGGGCGGCACCTACGGCGGCAACCCGGTGGCCTGCGCCGGCGCGCTGGGCTCCATCGAGACGATGAAGGAGCTCGACCTCAACGCCAAGGCGAAGAACATCGAGTCGATCATGAAGGCCCGCCTGTCGGCGATGGCGGAGAAGTTCGACGCCATCGGTGACATCCGCGGCCGCGGCGCGATGATCGCCATCGAGCTGGTCAAGGACCGCGCGACCAAGGAGCCGAACCCGGAGGCCGCGGGCGCGCTGGCGAAGGCATGCCACGCCGAGGGCCTGCTGGTCCTGACCTGTGGCACCTACGGCAACGTGCTCCGCTTCCTGCCGCCGCTGGTCATCGGGGACGACCTCCTGAACGAGGGTCTCGACATCATCGAGAACGCGTTCGGCCAGATCTGAGCCGATCCACACGCGGTGTGAAGAGAGTGTGGGGGGCCGATGGCGGGATGGAGATCCGGCTGTTGGTCCCCTTCTTCCTGCCGTACGGTTTCTGCAGATGAGAGAAACACCCCGCTCGCAGGAGACTGCGGGCGACTTCAGGTCGGAGCCTCCCCAGCCCCGTCCTGGTCGCGCCCTGGCGCACACCACTGGAGCCTCGTGCTCCGGAACTCCTCACCGATCGGGCTGCCGCCCGCCCCACACCCCCCGGGGCGCGCGGCAGCCCGATCATCTCGGACGCCCCGGAACCACCCCCCCTGTTCCGGGGCGTCCGGCTGTCTTCTTCGCGGTGCTGCTGCTCGCCGTCGTCACCTGGCAGGTCCTGGTGGAGGGCCCGCTCGCCCGCCTGGACGAGCGCCTTTCGCGCTCCCTCGTCGACCGTGTCCCCCGATGGTTCTCCGAACTCGGCGCGGACCTCGGCAACATGACGGTCGCTCTGCCGGTCCTCGCCTGCGCGATGGCGTACGCGGTGTGGCGCGGCCGCCGCTCCCAGGCCCTCTTCGCGGGCCTCGCCATGGCCCTCGTACCGCTCCTGGTCATCCCCCTGAAGGAGTGGACCGCCCGCCCGGGCCCTCTGGAACCCTGGGCCGCCGGCTACTACCCCTCGGGCCACACGGCGACGGCGATGGTGGCGTACGTGGGCGCGGCCCTGCTCGTCTCACCCCGCCTGCTCCCCCTGGCCGCCGCCCTCACGACCCTGACGGGTGCGGGCCTGATCCTGCGCGGCTACCACTGGCCCCTGGACGTCCTGGCCTCGGTGGCCCTGTGCGTACCACTGCTCCGGTGGCCTGTCATGGCCGCGCGGTACGGTCGCCCGGCAGGTTCGTGAGCGACGACCGGAGAGCGCAATGACGATTCAAAGGCCGGGACAGCCGGGGGACTTGCCGTCCCCGGAACTGCTGTGGGCCCGGTGGGCCCTGGTGGCCGTCCTCGGGGCGACCACCGAGGAGGAGCGGAGCACCGGGTACCGCACCGGCACCTGGATCGACGACGAGGGGCTCCACCTCGACGACTGCGGCTGCACCTGGTGGACGTTCTCCCGCGTCGGCGAGGGCCGGTACGTCCTCTTCGGCGAGGACGAGTCGAGCGGCGTCAAGTGGCACGAGCCGGCGATCGACATGCTGGCGGGCGGCCCCGACTGGCTTCCCTACGAGGAGCTGCGCGACCGGCTCGCGGGCAACGAACTGGGCTGTGTCTACTGGTACGAGAACGGCGCCTGGGCACGCAGCCCGTACCCCGACGACCTGGACGACGACGGGCTCGACTGCGGGATGAGCCGCTTCGTGGACCGGGACGACGCGCTGGGCCTGCTGGACGAGCTGGTGTCGTACGAAGGCCGGGGCGCGGACATCCTCATGGACCACGCCGAGCGGTACCGGCTGACACCCGAGCTGCTGGAGACCCACGCCGAGCCCGCCGACGGGTCCGCGCCCGACCTGCCCGCCATGGGCCGCGCCCTGCGCCGGGCGGGGCTGACTGCGGACGCGGCGACGGTCGGCTGACGCCTCGGGCCGGGGGGGGGGGGGGGGGGGCGGCCCGGGCCGGATGGTGGGGGGCCCCCGGCGCCGACAACGGGTGAGGGCGGAGGGGGGGGGGGGAAAGCC
>NZ_JBSGWV010000036.1:0-35117 GCF_053609105.1 Streptomyces sp. NPDC054975 | reverse complement strand
CGGGGCCCCGCCCCGCGGCGGGGGGGGCGTCCGGGCGCCGGGGGCGCGGGCGGCGGCCGCCGCGGGCCCGCCCGCGGGCCGCCCCCCCCCCCCGGCCCTGTTCGTGCGTACCCTCCGGTCAGCTCCAGGGGTACGCGTCGAAGTTCCGGCTGAACTCCCCGCCGTTGAAGCGGTCCCAGTTGATCGACCAGGTCATCAGGCCGCGCAGGGCGGGCCAGGTGCCGTGGGTCTGGTAGGTGCCGCAGTTCTGCTTCTTCGTCAGGCAGTCCAGGGCCTTGTTGACCTCGGACGGGGTGGTGTGGCCGTTGCCCGCGTTCGGGGAGGCGGGGAGACCGATGGCGACCTGGTCGGGGCGGAGGGCCGGGAAGACGCGGGAGGTGTTGCCGGCGACCGGGAAGCCGGTGAGAAGCATGTCGGTCATGGCGATGTGGAAGTCCGCGCCGCCCATGGAGTGGTACTGGTTGTCGAGGCCCATGATCGGGCCCGAGTTGTAGTCCTGGACGTGGAGCAGGGTGAGGTCGTCGCGCAGGGCGTGGATGACCGGGAGGTACGCGCCGGCCCGCGGGTCCTGGCCGCCCCACTGGCCGGAGCCGTAGAACTGGTAGCCGAGCTGGACGAAGAAGGTCTCCGGGGCCATCGTCAGGACGAAGTCCGGGCCGTACTTGGCCTTCAGGGACTTCAGCGCCGAGATCAGGTTGACGATCACCGGGGTGGTCGGGCTGCGGAAGTCGGTGTCGCCCGTGTTCAGCGAGAGCGAGTGGCCCTCGAAGTCGATGTCCAGGCCGTCGAGTCCGTACTCGTCGATGATCTTCGAGACGGAGGAGACGAAGGCGTCGCGGGCGGCCGTGGTGGAGAGCTGGACCTGGCCGTTCTGGCCGCCGATGGAGATCAGGACCTTCTTGCCCGCGGCCTGCTTGGCCTTGATGGCCGCCTTGAACTCCGCGGGGGACTCCACACCCGGGCATTCGGTGGCGGGGCAGAGGGAGAAGCGGATGTCGCCGGAGGTCACCGAGGTCGGCTCGCCGAAGGCGAGGTTGATGACGTCCCAGGAGTCGGGGACGTCGGCCATGCGGGTGTAGCCGGAGCCGTTGGCGAAGCTGGCGTGGAGGTAGCCGACGAGCGCGTGGGCGGGAAGGCCCGGGTTTCCGCCGCCGCCGGACGTCGTGGTCGCCGACACCGCCGAGGACTTCGCCGACTCGCCCGCGCTGTTCACGGCCGAGACCTGGAAGGAGTACGAGGTCGAGGGCGCCAGGCCGGTCGCGGTGTACGAGGTGCCGGTGGCGGTCCCCGCCAGGGTCCCGCCCCGGTAGACCTTGTAGGAGGTGGCTCCGGAGACCGCCGGCCAGGACAGGGGTACGGAGGTGGAGGTCGGGGAGCCCGCCGTGAGGCCGGTGGGGGCGGCCGGTATCTGGACGGGGTCGCCGCCGGGGCCGAGGAGGGAGACGTCGTCGGCGACGTAGGCGCCGGTGCCGTACCAGCCGTGGGTGTAGATCGTGACGGACGTCGTGGAGGCACCCGTGGTGAAGCCGGTGCTGAGCTTCTGCCAGGCGGGGGCGGACTGGGTCCAGGTGGAGACGTCGCTGGTGCCGGTGCCGGACGCGCCGAGGTAGACGTAGCTGCCGCGCACCCAACCGCTGAGCGTGTAGGTGGAGTTCGGCTTGACGGTGACGGTCTGGGAGCACCGGGCCTGGTCGCTGCCGACCGGGGTCGCCTGCAGGGCTTTCGTCCCGCCGTGCACGGGTGACGAGACGACGGCTCCGCTGCCCGCCGTACAACTCCAGCCGTCCAGGCCGGATTCGAAGCCGCCGTTGCGTGCCAGTTCGGAGTCGGCGGCCTGGGCCACGGGGGTGAGGGCGACGAGCCCGCCCGCGGCGAGTACTCCCGCCAGGGCGAGGACGAGGGGTCTGGTGCGTCGGGTGCCTCGGGATCCTGCGGTGCGGTCCACAACTGCCTCCGGGGGTGGGGGAATCGAGGTGGAGCGCGCCACAGCATGGTCCAGACCAATCAAGTGGTCAAGACCTCTGCCCGTCCTCCCCGCGCGCGAGACCGCCCGCCGCCTCGTGCATCGCCAGCTCCAGGAGCGTGGCGTCGTTGAGGGTGCCGCTCCCGTCGGGCGTCACCAGCCAGCGCACCCCGCCGGTCGTCCGGCCCGGGTAGGGGACGACGATCCAGGTGCCGCGGCCCGCGCTGCGCACGCCCGTGCCGAGCCAGCGGGACGCCGTGCCCGGGGGGACGAAGAAACCCATCCGCGACTCCCCGAAGTCGGCGAGGACCGGACCCGGCCGGTGCACGAGCCGGGTCAGCACGTCGAGCGTGGGGTACCCGAGCTCCCCCGGCAGGATCAGCACGTCCCAGCGCCTGCCGGCCGGCAGCAGCGCGATCCCGAGCGGATTGCGCTCCCACTCCCACCGGCAGGCGTCGGGATCCGGTGCCACCGACGCCAGCCACTCCACCGCGGTCTTGGCCGCCCCCGAACCAGTCATGGCCTACGGCCTCCCTTCCGTGTACGGACCCGTTGTCCACACGCAGAGAGCCGGGTGGGTGACGATCATTACGCGGGTTCGGGCCACGAGTTGGTAGTGAGCTGAATCACACCGAGAGGGAACGGGGTGCGCCGGGGGCGCGCACCGACCCGGCCGCGCCGGGCGGTGCACGCCCGTTCGGGTGGACAGCGGCGGAGGAGTTCGGCGGCCTCCCCTGCCCGCCCGCCCCGACGTGCTCGTATGGGCCTCCGTACGCCCGCCGTACCGGCCGCCGCACTCGCCACGGGAGCATCCAATGTCGATCCCGCCGTCACCGGGCCCGTCGTCACCGGGCAAAGGACTGCTCCGGCGGCTCGGCGAAGCGTCGGCCCGCCACTTCGTCCTGGTCATCCTGGCGTGGATCGTCGCGCTCGGCGGGCTGATGCTGCTTCAGCACGCGTACGGCGGCGACTACTCCGACAACTACTCGCTGCCCGGCGCCCAGTCGCAGAAGGGGCTCGACGTCCTGCGGGCCCACGAGCCGGCCGCGGGCGGCTACAGCGCCCAGGTGGTGCTGCACGACGCCGCGAAGCCGCTCACCGAGGTGAGCGACCAGGTCGGCTCGGCCGTCACCTCCCTCGGGAAGCTGCCGCACGTGCTCAGCGCGCAGAACCCGCTGCCGCCACCCGGCACCCCGCCGCCGAGCACCCCGGCGGGGACCCCGAACCCCGGGCCGCTGTCGACCGACGGCAAGACCGGCTACATCACGGTCCGCTTCGACGTCCAGCCCTCGACCCTCGGTGACGACTACCTGGACGGCGTGGACAGCGCCGTGGAGCCCCTGCGCGCGGCCGGTGTCCAGGTCGAGTACGGCGGCTCGCTGGGCGAGCTGGCCCGGCCGGAGGCGGACGACCGGGTCAGCGAGGCGATCGGCTTCGGGGTCGCCGTCGTCGTGCTCCTGATCGGCTTCGGCAGTCTGCTGGCCGCCGTGCTGCCGCTGGTCACCGCGCTGGTCGCGACCATCTGCGGGCTCGGAGTGCTCGGCCTGCTCGCCGCCGCGTGGACCTTCGCGACCGTCTCCCCCACCCTCGCCACGATGATCGGCATCGGTGTCGGCATCGACTACGCGCTCTTCCTGATCACCCGCCACCGCCAGCTGCTGATGAACGGCGAGGACCCGGTGACGGCCGCCGGTAAGGCCACGGCGACCAGCGGCAGGGCCGTCCTCGTCTCCGGATGCACCGTCATCATCGCCCTGTCCGGGCTGTGGGTCAGCGGGCTGACCTTCATCGGACTGCTCGGTCTGGCCGCGACCGCCACGGTGGTCACCGCCGTCCTCGGCGCCCTGACCCTCGTACCGGCGATGCTCGGGCTGATCGGGCGCCGCATCGACCGGCTGCGGGTACGCACCCCGGTCGCCGAGACCGACGTCGACTCCGGCGAGGCGCACGGCACGTGGCACCGGTACGCGCAGAAGGTGGAGCGGCGGCCCTGGTGGTTCCTGGCGGCCGGGGTCGTCTCGCTGGTCGTGCTCGCGCTGCCCATGTTCTTCATGCAGCTGGGGCACATCGGGGACGGCGCCGACCCGGAGTCCTTCACCGACCGGCGCGCGTTCGACCTGATGTCCACGGCCTTCGGGCCCGGCTCCAACGGGCCGCTGACCCTGGTGATCGACCAGACGGCGGTGCCCCAGGCGGACCGGGCCTCGCTCGCGAGCCAGGCACAGAAGGCCCTGACCGGGGTCCCCGACGCCGTCCTCATCACGCCGCTGCAGCCGACCTCCGACGGGGACGTCCTGCTCTCCACCGCCTACTCGGTCGCCGCGCCGCAGGACGAGCGGACGACGCAGCTGGTCAACAACCTGGTCGACACCGTCCTCCCGAAGGCCGTCGACGGGACGGACGCGGCCACGTACGTCACCGGCACCACGGCCGCGCAGGTCGACTTCCTCGACATCGTCTCCAGCCGGCTGCCGCTCATCATCGCGGTGGTCGTCGCCCTGGCGTTCCTCGTCATCCTGGTCGTCTTCCGTGGGCCGCTCGTCGCCGCCAAGGCCGCGGTGCTGAACCTGCTGTCGATCGGCGCCTCGTACGGAGTCGTGGTCGCCGTCTTCCAGTGGGGCTGGGGCGGCCCTGCGCTCGGCGTCTCGGGGAAGGTGCCCGTCGAGAGCTACGTGCCGATGATGATGTTCGCGATCGTCTTCGGTCTGAGCATGGATTACGAGATCTTCCTGCTGTCCCGGGTCCACGAGGCCTGGCTGCGTACCGGGGACGCCAAGGCGAGCGTCGCGCACGCGCTGGAGATCACGGCCCGCGTCATCACCTGCGCGGCGCTCATCATGGTGAGCGTCTTCGCCGCGTTCATCGTCAGCGACAACATCGTGGTGAAGATGCTGGGCCTCGGCCTGGCCGCGAGCGTGCTGATCGACGCGACGGTCGCCCGGCTGCTGCTTGTGCCCGCCGTGATGACGCTCCTCGGCAAGTCGGCCTGGTGGACCCCGCGCTGGCTGGACCGCGTGCTGCCGCACGTGGACACGGAGGGCGAGAGCGAGATGCCCCCACCGGCCGGCGGGGGCATCTCGAAGCCACGCGCCTAGCTGTCGAAACCGAGCCCCACGCGGTCCATGGCCTTCAGCCACAGGTTGCGGCGGCCTCCGTTGTCGTCGGCGCGGGCGAGCGACCACTTGGTGATGCCGATGCCCGCCCAGGCGATCGGCTCCGGCGGGAACGGCAGCGGCTTGGAGCGGACCATCCCAAGCTCCGTCCGCTCGGTGCGCTCCCCCGCCAGCAGGTCGAGCATCACGTCGCCGCCGAAGCGGGTGGCGCCCACGCCGAGGCCGGTGTAGCCCGCGGCGTACGCGACCTTGCCCTGGTACGCCGTACCGAAGAAGGCCGAGAAACGTGAGCAGGTGTCGATCGCGCCGCCCCAGGCGTGGCTGAAGCGCAGCCCCTCCAGCTGCGGGAAGCAGCGGAAGAAGTGCTCGGCGAGCTTCAGGTACGTCTCCGGGCGGTGGTCCATCTCGGCGGTGACCTTGCCGCCGAAGCGGTAGATGGCGTCGTAGCCGCCCCACAGGATCCGGTTGTCGGCGGTGATCCGGAAGTAGTGGAACTGGTTGGCGCTGTCACCGAGGCCCTGGCGGTTCTTCCAGCCGACGGCGGCGAGCTGCTCGGCCGTGAGCGGCTCGGTCATCAGGGCGTAGTCGTAGACCGGGACGGTGTAGTGCCGGACGCGCTTGACCAGCGACGGGAAGACGTTGGTGCCGAGCGCGACCCGGCGGGCGAGGACCCTGCCGTACGGGGTGCGCACGCCCATGCCGGCGCCGACGGAGACCAGGTCGAGGCCGGGGGTGTTCTCGTAGATCCGTACGCCCAGCTCCAGGCAGGCCCGCTTCAGGCCCCAGGCCAGCTTGGCGGGGTTGAGCATGGCGACGCCGCGCCGGTCCCACAGGCCGCCGAGGAAGGTCGGGGAGTCGACCTCCGCGCGGACGGCGTCCTGGTCGAGGAGTTCCAGGCCGTCCGCGAGACCGAGCCGCTCGATCTCCTCGTACACCTCGTGGAGTTCCTCGACCTGGTACGGCTCGGTGGCGACGTCGATCTCGCCGGTGCGCTCGAAGTCGCAGTCCAGGCCGTAGCGGGCGACCGCCGCCTCGATGGCGTCGAGGTTGCGCTCGCCGAGCTCCTCCAGCTTCGGCAGCTCGCCCGGCCAGCGGGCGAGCCCGTTGCCGAAGCCGTGCGTGAGGGAGGCGGCGCAGAAGCCTCCGTTGCGGCCCGAGGCGGCCCAGCCCACCTCGCGGCCTTCGATCAGAACGACATCCCGGGAGGGGTCGCGCTCCTTGGCGAGGAGGGCGGTCCACAGTCCGCTGTAGCCGCCGCCGACGACGAGAAGGTCGCACTTCTCGGTGCCGGTGAGGGCGGGCAGGGCTCCGGGCTTGCCGGGGTCTTCCAGCCAGAAGGGGACGGGCTGGGCGTCGGAGAGAGATTGTGCAGCGAGACGCATGGCGACTGGGGCCATGGTTTCCAACTCCTTCAGGTGTTGCTCAGGGTCATCTCAGCTTGTAGCTGTTTTCTTGCGCCGGTTCGTGATGATCTGTCCGGCTACCACCACCAGTACAGCAATGACGAACATCGCCGTGCCGATGACGTTGATCTGGACGGGCGTACCGCGCTGCGCCGAGCCCCAGACGAACATGGGGAAGGTGACGGTCGAGCCCGCGTTGAAGTTGGTGATGATGAAGTCGTCGAACGAGAGCGCGAAGGCGAGGAGCGCGCCGGCGGCGATACCGGGGGCGGCGATCGGCAGCGTGACCCGTACGAAGGTCTGCACCGGGCCCGCGTAGAGGTCGCGCGCGGCCTCCTCCAGGCGGGGGTCCATGGACATCACGCGCGCCTTGACCGCCGTCACCACGAACGACAGGCAGAACATGATGTGGGCGATCAGGACCGTCCAGAAGCCCAGCTCGGCGCCCATGTTCAGGAAGAGCGTGAGCAGGGAGGCGGCCATGACGACCTCGGGCATGGCCATCGGCAGGAAGATCAGCGAGTTGATCGCGCCGCGCGCCCGGAAGCGGTAGCGGACGAGTGCGAAGGCGATCATCGCGCCGAGGATCGTCGCGCCGAGGGTGGCCCAGGCGGCGATCTGCAACGACAGGGTCAGCGAGCCGCACAGGTCGGCGACGCCGCACGGGTCCTTCCAGGCGTCGAGCGAGAAGCGCTGCCAGGCGTAGTTGAAGCGCCCGTTCGGCTTGTTGAACGAGAACACCATCACGACGATGTTCGGCACGATCATGTACGCGAGCGTCAGCAGGCCCGCGATGACGACAAGGTTCCGACGGATCCAACGCATCAGACCAGGTCCTCCGTTCCCGCGCGGCGGATGTAGACGGTGACCATGAGCAGCACGATCGCCATGAGGATGAAGGACAGCGCGGCGGCCGTCGGGTAGTCGAGCACGCGCAGGAACTGCGACTGGATGACGTTGCCGACCATCTTGGTGTCGGTGGATCCGAGCAGCTCCGCGTTGACGTAGTCGCCGCTCGCCGGGATGAAGGTGAGCAGCGTGCCCGAGACGACGCCGGGCATCGACAGCGGGAACGTCACCTTGCGGAAGGTCGTGGTGGGCGAGGCGTACAGGTCCCGTGCCGCCTCGTGCAGCCGGCCGTCGATCCGTTCCAGGGAGGTGTAGAGCGGAAGGATCATGAAGGGCAGGAAGTTGTACGTCAGACCGCAGACGACCGCCATCGGGGTGGCGAGGACGCGGTTGCCCTCGGTCCAGCCGAGCCAGCTGGTCACGTCGAGGACGTGCAGCGCGTTCAGCGCGTCGACGACCACGCTGTCGTCGGCCAGGATCGTCTTCCACGCCAGGGTCCGGATGAGGAAGCTGGTGAAGAAGGGCGCGATGACGAGGACGAGCAGCAGGTTGCGCCAGCGGCCGGCCTTGAAGGCGATCAGATACGCCAGCGGGTAGCCGAGGAGCAGGCACAGGAGCGTGGCGGTACCGGCGTAGAGCAGGGAGCGGACGAACTGCGGCCAGTACTCCTGGAAGGCGTCCCAGTAGGTCTGGAAGTGCCAGGTGACCTCGAAGCCCTTCTCCAGGGAGCCGGTCTGCACGGAGGTCGAGGCCTGGTAGACCATCGGCAGCGCGAAGAAGACGAGCAGCCAGATGATGCCCGGCAGGAGCAGCCAGTACGGGACGAGCCGCTTGCGGGTGGAGGGCTTGCGGACCGGGAGGTCCTGGGCCGGCGGGGCGTCCTTCGTCAGGGTGGCGGTCATCCGGCGTCCTCCACCGTCTCCACGCCCGCGTCGATGTCCTGGTCGGCGTCGAGCCCGAAGGTGTGCGCCGGGTTCCAGTGCAGGACGACCTCGGCGCCGGGGACGAGCCGCGCGTCGCGCTCGATGTTCTGCTCGTAGACCTGGAGTTCGGCGCCCGCCGGGCTGTTGACGACGTACTGCGTGGAGACGCCGATGAACGAGGAGTCGGCGATGCGACCGGTGACCTTGTTGCGGCCGTCGGCGATCTTCCCCGCGTCGTCGGCGTGCGTGAGGGAGATCTTCTCCGGGCGGACGCCGACGAGGACCTTGCCCCCGGTGCGTACCGTCGCCGAACATCGGTCGGCGGGCAGCCGGAGCTTGCCGCCGCCGGCCGTCACCACCAGGTCGCTGCCGCCGGTCTCGGCGACCTCGGCCTCGATCAGGTTCGAGGTACCGAGGAAGTTCGCGACGAACGTGGTCCGCGGGTTCTCGTACAGGTCGGCCGGGGCACCGAGCTGCTCGACCCGGCCGCCGTTCATCACCGCGACCTGGTCGGCCATGGTCATGGCCTCCTCCTGGTCGTGGGTGACGTGCACGAAGGTGATGCCGACCTCGGTCTGTATCCGCTTCAGCTCCAGCTGCATCTGGCGGCGCAGCTTGAGGTCGAGCGCGCCGAGCGGCTCGTCGAGGAGGAGGACCTGCGGGTGGTTGATGAGCGCCCGGGCGACCGCGACGCGCTGCTGCTGTCCGCCGGAGAGCTGGTGCGGCTTGTGCCGGGCCTTGTCGCCGAGCTGGACGAGCTCCAGCATGTCGTCGACCTGCTTCTTCACCGACTTGATGCCGCGGCGGCGCAGTCCGAAGGCGATGTTCTCGGTGATGTCCATGTGCGGGAAGAGCGCGTAGGACTGGAAGACGGTGTTGACCGGCCGCTTGTACGGCGGGAGGGCGGTGACGTCGGTGTCTCCGAGGAAGACCGAGCCGGTGGTGGGGTCCTCCAGGCCGGCGATCATCCGCAGCGTCGTCGTCTTGCCGCAGCCGGAGGCACCGAGGAGTGCGAAGAACGAGCCCTGCGGGACGGTCAGGTCGAGCGGGTGGACGGCGGTGAAGGAGCCGTACGTCTTGCTGATGCCGGTGAGACGGACGTCGCCGCCGCCCGTGTTCTTGCCAGTGTGAGCAGTCTTGTCAGTCATGGGTTGCGATCCCAGGGTTCGTGAGAGGTGGACGGCGGTGGGTCAGGCACCGATGAGCTTGGCGAACTTCTCCTCGTACGCCGTCTCTTCCTGGCTGCTCAGCGAACGGAAGGCGTGCGACTTCGCGGCCATGGCCTTGTCCGGGAGGATCAGCGTGTTGGAGGCGAGCTCGGGGTCGATCTTGGCCAGCTCGTCCTTCACCCCGTCGACCGGGCAGACGTAGTTGATGTACGCGGCGAGCTGCGCGGCGACCGGGAGCTCGTAGTAGTAGTCGATGAGCTTCTCGGCGTTGGCCTTGTGGCGCGCGTTGGCGGGGACCAGCAGGTTGTCGCTGGAGGTGATGTAACCGGCCGAGGGGATCGCGAACTTGATGTCCGGGTTGTCGGCCTGGAGCTGGATGACGTCACCGGCCCACGCGAGGCAGGCGGCGAGGTCGCCCTTGTCCAGGTCGGAGGTGTAGTCGTTGCCGGTGAAGCGCCGGATCTGCTTCTTGTCGACGCCCTTCTGCAGCCGCCCGATCGCCTGGTCGTACTCGGCGTCGGTGAACTTCCCCGGGTCCTTGCCCATGTCGAGCAGGGTCATGCCGACGCTGTCGCGCATCTCGGTGAGGAAGCCGACGCGGCCCTTCAGGGACGGGTCGTCCAGGAGCTGGGTGACGGAGTCGACCTTCTTCCCGCCGGTCGCCTTGCTGTTGTACGCGATGACGGTGGAGATGCCGGTCCAGGCGTACGAGTAGGCGCGGCCCGGGTCCCAGTCGGGGCGGCGGAACTGCGCGGAGAGGTTCGCGTACGCGTTGGGGAGGTTGGCCGCGTCCAGCTTCTGCGCCCAGCCGAGCCGGATGATGCGGGCGGCGAGCCAGTCGGTGACGCAGATCAGGTCACGGCCGGTGTCCTGGCCGGCCGCGAGCTGCGGCTTGATCTTGCCGAAGAACTCGACGTTGTCGTTGATGTCCTCGGTGTACTTGACCTTGATCCCGGTGCGCCGGGTGAACGCCTCCAGGGTCGGGCGGGACTTCTCGTCCTCGCTGACGTCCATGTACTCGGTCCAGTTGGAGAAGTTGAGCTGCTTCTCCTTGGCCGAGAAGTCCGTGGACGCGGGGCCTTCGCCCTCGCGCCTGGCCGGCGGGATGCCGCACGCGCCGAGGGACGCGAGGCCGCCGATCGTGAGCGCGCCGACGCCTCCGGCGCGCAGCATCGAACGGCGGGTGAGGGCGCCCCGGCCGCTCGTCAGACTGCGCCGCATCGCCGCGAGTTGCGCGGCGGACAGGCTGTCGGGCTCGTACTGGTCCATGCGCTGTACCTTCCGGGGGTTGGGGAGGACTACCGGTCTCCGAAGATCGTGCGGTGCCAGTCCTTCGCGGCGACCGCGGTGTTTTCGTACATCACATGCTTGACCTGCGTGTACTCCTCGAAGGAATACGACGACATGTCCTTTCCGAACCCGGAGGCCTTGTAGCCGCCGTGCGGCATCTCGCTGATGATCGGAATGTGGTCGTTGACCCAGACGCATCCCGCCTTGATCTCGCGGGTGGCGCGGCCGGCGCGGAACACGTCGCGGGTCCAGGCGGAGGCGGCCAGGCCGTACGGGGTGTCGTTGGCGAGGCGCAGCCCGTCGTCGTCGCCGTCGAAGGGCAGGGCCACGAGGACCGGTCCGAAGATCTCCGACTGCACGACCTCGCTGTCCTGCGCGGCGCCGGTGATGAGGGTCGGACGGTAGTACGCGCCGTCCTTCAGCTCCCCGCCGGGCGCCTCGCCGCCGGTGACGACGGTGGCGTAGCCGCGGGCGCGCTCGACGAAACCGGCGACGCGGTCGCGCTGGGCGTGGCTGATGAGCGGGCCGAGGTCGGTGGAGGGGTCGAACGGGTCGCCGAGGCGGACGGTCTCCATGAGTTCGGCGACGCGGGCCACGAAGGCGTCGAAGAGCGGGCGTTGGACGTACGCGCGGGTGGCGGCGGTGCAGTCCTGGCCGCTGTTGATGAGGGAGGCGGCGACGGCGCCGTGGGCGGCGGCCTCCAGGTCGGCGTCGTCGAAGACGACGAAGGGGGCCTTGCCGCCGAGTTCGAGGTGGAGCCGCTTCACGGTGGAGGTGGCGATCTCGGCGACCCGCTTGCCGACGGGGGTGGAGCCGGTGAAGGAGGTCATGGCGACGCCGGGGTGGCCGACGAGGTGCTCGCCCGCGACACGGCCGGCGCCGGTCACGATGTTGACGACACCGTCGGGGATTCCGGCGTCGGTGGCGGCCTGGGCGAACATGAGGGAGGTGAGCGGGGTCAGTTCGGCGGGCTTCAGGACGATCGTGTTGCCGGCGGCGATGGCCGGGAGGATCTTCCAGGCGGCCATCTGGAGCGGGTAGTTCCAGGGCGCGATGGAGCCGACGACACCGATCGGCTCGCGGCGGACGTACGAGGTGTGGTCGCCGCTGTACTCGCCGGCGGACTGGCCCTGGAGGTGGCGGGCGGCGCCGGCGAAGAAGGCCGTGTTGTCGACCGTGCCGGGGACGTCGAACTCGGTGGACAGCTTGATGGGCTTGCCGCACTGGAGGGACTCGACGCGGGCGAAGTCCTCGGCCCGCTCGGCGAGGACGCCCGCGAAGCGGTGCAGGGCGTCGGCGCGCTCGCCCGGCGTCGCGCCCGCCCAGCCGGGGAAGGCCTCGGTGGCGGCGGCGACGGCGTCGTCGACGTCGGTGGTGGACGCGAGGGTGTAGGTGAGGACGCTCTCGCCCGTGGCCGGATCGACGACGCTGTGCTCGTCCCCTGAGGTTCCGGGCCGCAGTCGCCCGCCGATGTACTGTGCGCCGGCCGCGAAGCGGTCCGTCACCTGGAAGCGGTTGCCCATGACGCTCTCCGTTGTTCCAGCTCGAATTGAGTGCCGATCCTGACAGAGGGATATCGGTCCAACAAGTGATTCCGTTGTTGCCTTTTGGTTACGCGACGGAATCGGTCGACCATGTGTCGAGGACCCTGGGAAATCTCCATACGGATTGTCCGTCGCTCCTGCCAGACTGGCATGCATGGGGGAGATCGAGGCATTGACGCAGCAGGTCAGACGGGGTGAGAGGGTCAGGTTCCTGCCCTTCTGGGGGCACCGTCCGAGCCCGGACGGCCGGCTTTCGGCGAGCTGCCTGAGCCAGTGGTGGCCGTCACCGTTCGAGGTCGACGGCGTGCGCTACGCGACGGCGGAGCACTGGATGATGGCGGCCAAGGCCCGGCTCTTCGACGACCCGGAGGCGGAGCGCGCCGCGCTGTCGTCCCGGTCGCCCGCGGAGGCCAAGAAGGCGGGGCGGCTGGTCCGGGGCTTCGACGAGACGGTGTGGGAGCGGGAGCGCTTCGGGATCGTCGTCGAGGGCAGCGTCCACAAGTTCGCCTCGGACGAGGCGCTCCGGGCGTTCCTGCTCGGCACCCAGGGACGCGTCCTGGTGGAGGCGAGCCCGCTGGACCGCGTCTGGGGCATCGGCCTCGCCGCCGACGACCCGCGCGCCACGGACCCGACCCGCTGGCGCGGCCTGAACCTCCTGGGCTTCGCCCTGATGGAGGCGCGGGAGAGGTTGCGCGCGGTTGAGGGAGGGACCTGACGGCCCGCGGACGCCGACGGGGCGCTGTTCCGGGCCCGGGAAGGCCCGCACCTCTGGTCACCAGCTGTACGGACGGTGCGGGTGGGAACACCGGCACGGCCGAAGGCCGGGCGCGCCCCCACCCGGCCGAGCCCGGCATGATCCAAACGAGAGGCCCTAGCCGCGCTCGACCACCAGGCTCGTGGCGAACGGGTCGTCGTCGTTCTGGAACTCCTCGTCCTGCACGATCGCCCAGATGATGAAGGCCAGGAAGACCGCGCTGACGAGCGTGCCGATCGCGCCGAGCACGATGCCCGCCGTCGCCATCCCGCCGTTGTTCGCCTCGCCCCGGGTGACCTTCTTGCGGCCGATGATGCCGAAGATCAGCGCCAGGACGCCCAGGACGACACCGAGCCCGTACATGCAGAAACCGGCCACCGCGATGATGCCGAGCACCATCGCCGCCGTGCCCATGCCGTTCGACGGGGGCTGCTGCCAGCCGGGCTGGCCGTAGCCGACGCCCGCGCCCGTCCCGTACCCCGGGTAGCCGGGGTAGCCGTACGCCGGGGGCGTGGGTGTCGTGACCGGCGGCGGGGTCGGGTAGCCGTACGATCCGGTCGCCGGGCCACCGGGAGCGACCGGCGGCGGCGGTACCTCGCCCGTCGGCATCGCGGTCATCGTCGGCTGGTCGTGGACCGGCGGACGATCCTGCGGTGCGGGCGTCGTCGGCTTGCTCAGTTCCACCCCGTCGCGGTTCGGCGGAGCCCACGGGTCCGCCGGGTCGTACCCGCCCCGCGGCTGGTCGCTGTTCTCAGACATGGGCCTCCCCCATCGTGATCCCGCCATGCTACGACCTCGCCCCGTCACCGGTCCCGCCCGGCCTACGATGATCCGATGACCGATCTGCACTCCTTCATCGCGGGGCTCCCCAAGGCCGAGCTGCACGTCCACCACGTCGGCTCCGCCTCCCCGAGGATCGTCGCCGAGCTGGCCGCGCGGCACCCGGACTCCAAGGTCCCCACCGACCCGGAGGCGCTCGCCGCGTACTTCACCTTCACCGACTTCGCCCACTTCATCGAGGTCTACCTCTCGGTCGTGGACCTCGTCCGTACCCCGGAGGACGTCCGGCTGCTGACGTTCGAGATCGCCCGTGACATGGCCCGCCAGAACATCCGGTACGCCGAGCTGACCATCACCCCCTACAGCTCGACCCGCCGCGGCATCGACGAGCACGCCTTCATGGCCGCGATCGAGGACGCCCGCAAGGCCGCCGAGAACGAGCTCGGCGTCGTGCTGCGCTGGTGCTTCGACATCCCCGGCGAGGCCGGTCTCGAGGCCGCCGAGGAGACCGCCCGGCTCGCGGTCGACCTGCGCCCGGAGGGCCTGGTGGCGTTCGGGCTCGGCGGCCCGGAGATCGGTGTGCCGCGCCCTCAGTTCAAGCCGTACTTCGACCGGGCCGTCGAGGCCGGCCTGCACTCCGTCCCGCACGCGGGCGAGACGACCGGCCCGGAGACGATCTGGGACGCGCTGAAGGACCTGCGCGCCGAGCGCATCGGCCACGGCACCAGCGCCGTGCAGGACCCGGAGCTGCTGGCGTACCTGGCGGAGCACCGGATCGCCCTGGAGGTCTGCCCGACGTCCAACATCGCCACCCGCGCGGTCGTCGACCTGGACGAGCACCCCCTCAAGGAGATGGTGGCGGCCGGTGTCCTGGTGACGATCAACAGCGACGACCCGCCGATGTTCGGCACCGACCTCAACACCGAGTACGCGGTCGCCGCCCGGCTCCTCGAGCTCGACGAGCGCGGCCTGGCGGCCCTGGCCAAGAACGCGGTCGAGGCGTCCTTCCTCGACGTGGCCGGCAAGGCGCGCATCGCCGCCGAGATCGACGCCTACACGGAGAAGTGGCTGGCGGGGCGGTAGCCGCGACAATGGCCCCATGGACCACGTCACTCTCGTAGGCCACCGCGGCGACCCGTACCGCGTCCGGGAGAACACCATCCCCTCGATCGTCTCGGCGATCGAGGGCGGTGCGGACGCCGTCGAGGTCGACGTACGGCTCACCAAGGACGGCGTCCCCGTCCTTCTCCACGACGACACGCTCAAACGGCTCTGGGGGCACGACCTGCCCCTCTCCGCGCTCCCCCTCGCGCAGGTGAAGGAGCTGACGCACGGCGGCGTCCCCACCCTGCGCGAGGCGCTGATCGCGGCGGGGCCGTACCGGCTGATGCTCGATCTGCCCGGCGGGAACGAGGCCTCGGTCCGCACGGTCGTCGGGACCGTCCGCGAGTGCGGCGCCGCCGAGCGGGTCTACTACTGCGCGGGCGGGGTGGCCATGCTCCAGGTGCGGGCCGCCGACCCGTCCGCCGAGATCGCGCTGACCTGGAACTCGCTCGCCCCGCCCCGGGCCGTCCTCCTCGACGCGGTACGGCCGCGCTGGCTCAACTACCGGTTCGGCGTGGTGAGTCGGGAGCTGGTGGAGCGCGTGCACCGGGACGGATACCTCGTCTCGACCTGGACGGCGGACACCCGGCGCACCATGCGTAAGCTCCTGTCGCACGGGGTGGACGCGATCACCACCAACCGCGTGGACACGCTCGCCGCCGTACTGCGAAGGGGTACTCCGAGGTGACCGGCATCGACAGGATCCGTACCGACGTCGCGCACAACGCCCGCGTGTGGAACTACTGGCTGGGCGGCAAGGACAACTATCCGGTGGACCGGGTGGTCGGCGACCAGGTCACCGGTTTCTACCCGAGCATCGGTGAGGTCGCCCGCGCGGACCGGGCGTTCCTCGGCCGGGTGGTGACGCATCTGGCGCAGGAGGCCGGGGTGCGCCAGTTCCTGGACATCGGTACGGGCCTGCCGACCGCCGACAACACCCACGAGGTCGCCCAGCGCGTCGCCCCGGAGTCCCGGATCGTCTACGTCGACAACGACCCGATCGTGCTGACCCACGCCCGCGCGCTGCTGACCAGCGCCCCGGAGGGGGTGACCGAGTACGTCGACGCGGACGCGCGGGACCCGAAGCGGATCCTGGAGGCGGCGGGCCGCACGCTCGACCTGTCACGGCCCGTCGCGGTGATGATGCTCGGCATCCTCAACTTCGTCCTCGACACCGACGAGGCCAGGGACGTCGTCGGCACGCTGATGGACGCGATGCCCTCCGGCTCGTACCTCGCGCTGACCCACCCGACGCTGGAGCCGGAGCTCGGCGGCGAGGGGAACGTGGCGGCGATGGCGTTCTGGAACGAGAACGCGACCCCGCCGATCACGGCCCGCACGCGCGCGGAGTTCACCTCCTTCTTCGAGGGGCTCGACCTGCTGGAGCCGGGGATCGTGTCGTGCGCGAGCTGGCGGTTCGCCCCGGCCGGCGAGGTGGCGCAGTTCGGCGCGGTGGGCCGGAAGCCGTAGTGGGCACAAGGGGGGCCTCGCGCGGGGTTGTACGGGGATGGGGTGAGTGGGGGCGGCGGTTCGGGGCGTCGCATCCCCTCGCCGTGGACGTCGGGATCGCCCTGCTCGTGCAGGCGGCGATGACGATGCCGTTCGTCGTGCCGCGCTCCCCCGAGCTGCCGCCCGCGACCTGGGCGGCGTACGGCCTGACGACGCTCACCGTGCTGCCTCTCGTCTGGCGGCGCCGCGCACCGCTGGCCGTCCTCCTCGCGATCTTGGCGACCAGCACCCTCTACGAGCTGGCGGTCGACGGTCCCGGCCAGCCCCTGCCGTACACCGGGCTCGTCATCGTCCACACGATCGCCGCGCTCGCACCACCCTGGCAGCGGCTCACGACCGGGACTCTGATCGTGGTCGCGGTGCCGGTCTCGGTGTGGCTCAACACCCGCTCGGTACGCGAACTGACCTTCTCCCTCTTCGTGTTCGCGGCGGCGTACGTCTTCGGCCGGCTGACCGACGCCCGTCAGCGGGCGCACCGCGTCGAGGCGGAGCAGGCGGCTGCGCGTGAACGGGCCCGGATCGCACGGGAGATGCACGACGTCCTCTCCCATGCGGTGAGCCTGATGGTCGTGCAGGCGAAGGCCGGTCCGGTGGCGGTACGGGCGGCTCCGGAGCGGGCCGAGGCCGCGTTCGACGCGATCTCGGCGACGGGCCGGGACGCGATGGAGCAGCTGCGCCGGATGCTGGGGGTGCTCCGCGACGGTACGGAGGGCGCCGCGCCCCGGGAGCCGCAGCCGGACCTCGGCGGGTTGCCGGCTCTGGTGGAGCGGGTGCGGGCGAGCGGCCTCGACGTCACGTACCGGACGGCGGGCGGGGTGCGGGCCCTGCCTGCGGCCGTCGGGGCGACGGTCCACCGGATCGTCCAGGAGGCGCTGACGAACGTGGTGAAGCACGCGGCGGCGCGGACGGCGTCCGTACGGCTGGCGTACGAGGACGGTGTGCTGGAGATCGTGGTGAGCGACGACGGGCGGGGAGCGCGGCAGGGCGGGCGGCAGGGCGGCGAGGGCCACGGGCTCGTCGGGATCCGCGAGCGGGCCGCCGCGCACGGCGGGACGGCGGTGACGGGCCCCGGTCCGGGCGGCCGGGGCTTCGAGGTACGGGTGGAACTCCCCGTACCCTCCACGGCGGAGGTGGCGCGGTGACGATCCGGGTGGTGGTGGCCGACGACCAGGAGCTGGTCCGGAGCGGTTTCTCGATGATCCTCGACGTCCAGCCGGACATCGAGGTGGTCGCCGAGGCCGGTGACGGGGCGGAGGCGGTGGAGGCGGTGCGCCGCCACTCCCCCGAGGTGGCGCTGCTCGACATCCGGATGCCGAGGATGGACGGCATCGAGGCGTGCCGGGCGATCAGCGCGGAGAGCGCGTGCCGGAGCGTGATGCTGACGACCTTCGACTCCGACGCGTACGTCTACGAGGCGCTGCACGCGGGAGCGAGCGGTTTCCTCCTGAAGGACGTGCGCCGGGACGATCTGGTGCACGCGGTACGGGTGGTGGCGCGGGGCGACTCGCTGCTGGCGCCGTCCGTGGCGCGACGCCTCGTCGAGGAGTACACCCGCCCGTCGCGCCGCGAGCCGCCCCGGCAGGATCCGCGACTGGACGCGCTGACGGCCCGCGAGCGGGAGACGCTGCTGCTGCTCGCGCGGGGCATGTCGAACGCGGAGATCGCGGCGGAGCTGGTCGTCAGCGACCACACGGTGAAGACGCACGTGGGGAACGTGCTGGCGAAGCTGGGGCTGCGGGACCGGATCCAGGCGGTCATCTGCGCGTACGAGAGCGGGCTGGTCACGGCGGGGTCTCCCCCGCTCGGGGGATGAGCGGGGCGGCGGAAGATCCCCCGCACCGGCGATCCGCCGATCGTCGCAGGTCAAGAGGATGTGTGTCGTAGCAGAACGACGGCTCACACCACGGAGTTGACCATGAACACACGCACCCGCGCACTGATCGCCTCGGCCCTCGTCCTGGGTGTCGCGGCCGGCCCGGCGGTCCTGCCCGCGACCGCCGCGGCCCCGGCGGCCACCGCCGTCCACACGTCCGACGCGGCGTTCGAGGCGGCGATCGCCGACCTCCGCTCGAAGGACACGACGGCCGCGCTGGTTCGGGTCGGGGGCGGCGAAGGCACCTGGCGGGGCAGCGCGGGCGTGCACGACCTGAAGTCGATGCGCCCGGCGGATCCGAACGGCCGCTTCCGCGCGGGTTCGGTGACCAAGGTCTTCACGGCGGCGGTCGCCCTCCAGCTGGCGGGCGAGGGCCGGCTCGACCTGGACCGCCCGGCCCGTTCGTACCTGCCCGAGCTGATCCCGGCCCGCCACGGGACGGTGACGGTGCGTCAGTTGCTGAACCACACGCACGGGATTCCGGCGGCGGACTTCCCCGGTTCGACGGTCGAGGAGTGGTACGCGAACCGCTTCGAGGTCCACGACCCGCGCGCGATGGTCCGCTCGGCGACGGCGAAGGAGCCGGAGTTCACCCCCGGCACGCGGCAGCACTACCTCAACATCGGCTACACGATCGCCGGTCTGCTGATCGAGCGCGTCACGGGTGACTCGTACGAGCACCAGGTCGAGGCGCGCGTCCTGCGTCCGCTCGGGCTGCGCGGCACCTACCTTCCCGGGTCCGACCCTCGGATCAAGGGCCCGCACAACCACGGCTACCAGTCGATGCGGCTCGCGGACGGCACGAGCGGGCTGCGCGACGTGACGGTGTGGGGTGTCACGGACGGCTGGGCGGCGGGCGACATCATCTCGACGACGGCCGATCTGGAGCGCTTCACTCAGGCGCTGTTCCAGGGGCGGGTGGTGCGCGGGCCGCTCCTGGAGGAGATGTTCACGCTGCCGAAGGTGCCGGACTTCAAGACCGGCGACCCGGGCGCGTACTCCGTGGGGCTCTCGATGAAGGAGCTCGGCGGACGGGAGGTGTGGGGGAAGACGGGCGGCCGCTGGGGCTACAACGCGGCGATCGCCTCGACCCGGAACGGCTCGCGCACGCTCGTATACAGCGTCAACTCCGCGGACGCGAAGGGCCAGGACATGAACCGCGTCGCCCTGGCCCTGATGGTGGCGGCCTACGGGGCGCCGACGGCCTGAGGCACCGGCGCCGTCCCGTCCCGCTGCACCGCTTCCAGGCGCTTGATCATCCGCCGTACGAGGAGCAGCGGGACGATGCCGAAGACCCCGAAGGACATGTCGATGACCGACCACCAGAAGGGGATGTCCCGGATCGGGCCGCAGATCAGGGCGAGGGGGATGATGCCGACGCAGGCGATCATCCCGAACTCGATCACCCAGATGTTGCGGACGGGGTCGCGGTACGGCCCGTAGAAGGCGACGGCGATGACGAGGTGCGCGAAGGCGAGCCAGTCGGTGCCGTACAGCAGGAACGGGTACTGGGCGTCGGCCACGTCGAGGCCGTCGCCGACCCGGGCGATCCACTCCGCGAGGCCGGGGAGGAGGTCCGCGACCGGCGAGGCCCACGAGGTCAAGGCGTCCTCGACGAAGCGGATTTCGGTGACGAGCGGGAAGGCGGTCAGCCCGCTCAGCACCAGGCAGACGATGAAGAGGACCAGCCATGCGCGGATACGCCGAAGAAGGGCCTGCGGCCCGGTCGCCGAGTTCATGACAGCACCCTACGCCCTTCATGAACGCGTTCAAAAACAGGGTCGACGAGCGCTCCCGCACCTCAGAGTCCGACGATCGAGTTCCACCTCTTCGCGAACTCCGTCCGCTCCTCCGAGGTGATGTCCCGGGCGATCGCGAGCCGTCCCCGCATCGCGTCGTCGGGGAAGATCAGCGGGTCCTCGGCGAGGGCGGCCAGCTCCTCGTCGTCGGAGTCGGCGAGGACGTCACGGGCGGCCGGCACCGGGCAGACGTAGTTGACCCAGGCGGCCAGCTCGGCGGCGACCTCGGGCTCGTAGTAGTAGTCGATCAGCTTCTCGGCGTTGGTCTTGTGCTGCGCGAGGTTGGGGATCATCAGCGACTCGGCCCACAGCTCGGCGCCCTCCTCGGGGACGACGAACTCGATGTCCGGGTTGTCGGCCTGGAGCTGGATGACGTCACCCGAGTACGCCTGGCAGGCCAGCACGTCGCCGGTCGACAGGTCCTTGATGTAGTCGTTGCCGGTGAAGCGGCGGATGTGCCGGTCCCGCACGAGCCCCTCGACCTGCTCGCACACCGCGTGGAAGTCGTCGCCCGTCCACCGCGTCACGTCGACCCCGTTGCCCTGCATGAGCAGCGCGAAGGACTCGTCGAGCCCGGAGAGCAGGGTGACCTTCCCGCGCAGGTCGTCGCCCCACAGGTCCTTGACGGACCGGATCTCCCGGCCGAGCTTCTTGCGGTTGTACGCGATGCCCGTGATCCCGGACTGCCAGGGGACGGTGTGCAGCCGGCCCTCGTCGAAGGCGGGCGAGCGCAGTTGGGGGTCCAGGTACCGGGCGATGTTCGGCTGCGCGGCCCGGTTCATCTGCTGCACCCAGCCGAGCCGGACGAACCGGGCGGCCATCCAGTCGCTCATGACGACGAGGTCCCGGCCGGTCTCCTGGTGGTTCATCAGCGCCGGGCTGATCTTGCCGAAGAACTCGTCGTTGTCGTTGATCTCCTCCGTGTACCGGACCGATATCCCGGAGCGTGCGGAGAAGGCGTCCAGCGTGGGCCGCTTCGAGGTGTCGGCGTCATCGGTGTCGATGTAGAGCGGCCAGTTGGCGAAGTCGAGCGTACGGTCACGCGCCGAGAGGTCCCGGCCGGCCCGCCGCCCCGGCTCGACATAGGCGGCCGGCACTCCGCACCCGGCGAGCAGGGCGGCGGCCCCGACGCCCCCCATGCCGCGCAGCACGGACCGGCGGGACATGGACTTCCTCGCTGTCGCTCTCATCCGAGCAGCATCGCGGGCGGGCCACGACGGGACAATGGACGGTCCGTCGACGGAACGACCGCGGCCCCGACACCCTGTCGATCATGGGTGCCGGGGCCGCTGGTCGTGGGGTATCAGCCCAGGGACGTCATCACGTGCTTGATGCGCGTGTAGTCCTCGAAGCCGTACGCCGAGAGGTCCTTGCCGTAGCCGGACTTCTTGTAGCCGCCGTGCGGCATCTCGGCCACCAGCGGGATGTGGGTGTTGATCCACACGCAGCCGAAGTCGAGCGCCTTGGACATGCGCATCGCGCGGCCGTGGTCCTTCGTCCAGACCGAGGAGGCGAGCGCGAACTCGACGCCGTTGGCGTACTCCAGGGCCTGCTGCTCGTCACGGAACGACTGGACCGTGATGACCGGGCCGAAGACCTCGTTCTGGATGATCTCGTCGTCCTGCTTGAGGCCGGAGACGACGGTCGGGGCGTAGAAGTAGCCCTTGTCGCCGACCTGGTGGCCACCCGCCTCGACCTTGGCGTGGGCCGGGAGGCGGTCGATGAAGCCGGAGACCTGCTTCAGCTGGTTGGCGTTGTTCAGCGGGCCGAACAGCACGTCCTCGTCGTCCGGCTGGCCGGTCTTCGTGTCGGCGGCGGCCTTGGCCAGCTGCGTCACGAACTCGTCGTGGATGGACTCGTGCACGAGGACACGGGTCGCGGCGGTGCAGTCCTGGCCGGCGTTGAAGAAGCCCGCCACGGAGATGTCCTCGACGGCCTTGGCGATGTCGGAGTCCTCGAAGACCACGACCGGGGCCTTGCCGCCCAGCTCCAGGTGGACGCGCTTGACGTCCTTGGCCGCCGACTCGGCGACCTGCATGCCCGCGCGGACCGAACCGGTGATGGAGGCCATCGCCGGCGTCGGGTGCTCGACCATGGCGCGGCCGGTCTCGCGGTCGCCGCAGATCACGTTGAAGACGCCCTTGGGCACGATGGAGCCGATGATCTCCGCCATCAGGACGGTCGACGCGGGGGTCGTGTCCGAGGGCTTGAGGACGACCGTGTTGCCCGCGGCGAGCGCCGGGGCGAACTTCCACACGGCCATCATCATCGGGTAGTTCCACGGCGCGACCTGGGCACAGACGCCCACGGGCTCGCGGCGGACGATCGAGGTCATGCCCTCCATGTACTCGCCGGCCGAGCGGCCCTCGAGCAGCCGGGCGGCACCCGCGAAGAAGCGGATCTGGTCCACCATCGGCGGAATCTCTTCGCTCGCGGTGAGGGCGACCGGCTTGCCGGTGTTCTCGACCTCGGCGGCGATCAGGTCCTCGGCGCGCTCCTCGAAGGCGTCCGCGATCTTCAGCAGGACCTTCTGGCGCTCGGCCGGCGTGGTGTCACGCCAGGCCGGGAAGGCGGCCGCGGCCGCCTCCATGGCGGCGTCGACGTCCGCCTGCCCGGAGAGCGGAGACGTGGCGAAGACCTCGCCCGTGGCCGGGTTGACCACATCGATGGTCCGTCCGTCGGCGGCGTCCCGGAACTCCCCGTTGATGTAGTTACGCAGCCGGCGCAGCTCGGTGGTCACTTTGCCACCCCTCCTGTCACGTTCTTGGTCGCACGTCGTCGTGCGGCGTCCCGTTTGCTGAGACACCCCAGCCTAATCGCTTCCCTGACGCTTTCGACAGGTCCAGCATCCGCCAACTTCGGATTCAGTGAGATCTGGGACCTGAAACAACGAATTTCATCACTCTGGGGTTGCGAGACAGACGAGTCTCGGTGCACAGTGAGTGTGTGGCCAGTCAAAGCACGAACTCCAGAACCGGTTCCGGTTCGTCCCCGACGATCGATGCCGTCTCCCTGGCGATCATCGAACAGCTCCAGGAGGACGGCCGCCGTCCGTATGCCGCCATCGGCAAGGCCGTGGGCCTGTCCGAGGCAGCCGTACGGCAGCGCGTCCAGAAGCTGCTCGACCAGGGCGTCATGCAGATCGTCGCCGTCACGGACCCGCTCACCGTGGGCCTCCGGCGACAGGCGATGGTCGGGATCAACGTCGAGGGTGACCTCGATCCGGTGGCGGACGCCCTGACTGCCATGTCGGAATGTGAGTACGTGGTGATGACCGCGGGCTCGTTCGACCTGATGGTGGAGGTCGTCTGTGAGGATGACGACCACCTGCTGGATGTGATCAACAAGCGCATCCGCACCCTCCCCGGCGTGCGCTCCACCGAGAGCTTCGTCTACCTCAAGCTCAAGAAGCAGACCTATATGTGGGGAACTCGATAATCGTGACCCAGGACCTGTCCAAGACCGCGTACGACCACCTGTGGATGCACTTCACCCGCATGTCGTCGTACGAGAACTCACCCGTCCCCACCATCGTGCGTGGTGAGGGCACCTACATCTTCGACGACAAGGGCAAGCGCTACCTCGACGGTCTCGCGGGTCTCTTCGTGGTCAACGCGGGGCACGGCCGCAAGGAGCTGGCCGAGGTCGCGTACAAGCAGGCCCAGGAGCTCGCGTTCTTCCCCGTGTGGTCGTACGCGCACCCCAAGGCCGTCGAGCTCGCCGAGCGCCTGGCCGACTACGCCCCGGGCGACCTGAACAAGGTGTTCTTCACCACCGGTGGCGGCGAGGCCGTCGAGACCGCGTGGAAGCTCGCCAAGCAGTACTTCAAGCTGCAGGGCAAGCACACCAAGTACAAGGTCATCTCGCGTGCGGTCGCCTACCACGGCACCCCGCAGGGCGCCCTGTCCATCACCGGCCTGCCGGCCCTGAAGGCCCCCTTCGAGCCGCTGGTCCCCGGCGCGCACAAGGTGCCGAACACCAACATCTACCGCGCCCCGATCCACGGCGACGACCCCGAGGCCTTCGGCCGCTGGGCCGCCGACCAGATCGAGCAGCAGATCCTCTTCGAGGGCCCCGAGACCGTCGCGGCCGTCTTCCTGGAGCCGGTGCAGAACGCCGGTGGCTGCTTCCCGCCGCCGCCCGGGTACTTCCAGCGGGTCCGTGAGATCTGCGACCAGTACGACGTGCTGCTCGTCTCCGACGAGACGATCTGCGCCTTCGGCCGCCTCGGCACGATGTTCGCCTGTGACAAGTTCGGCTACGTGCCGGACATGATCACCTGCGCCAAGGGCATGACCTCGGGCTACTCCCCGATCGGTGCCTGCATCGTCTCGGACCGCATCGCCGAGCCGTTCTACAAGGGTGACAACACCTTCCTGCACGGCTACACCTTCGGTGGCCACCCGGTGTCGTCGGCGGTCGCCATCGCCAACCTCGACATCTTCGACAAGGAAGGCCTGAACCAGCACGTGCTGGACCAGGAGGGCAACTTCTTCAACACCCTGAAGAAGCTGCACGACCTGCCGATCGTCGGCGACGTCCGCGGCAACGGCTTCTTCTACGGCATCGAGCTCGTCAAGGACAAGGTCACCAAGGAGTCCTTCACGGACGAGGAGACCGAGCGCGTGCTCTACGGCTTCCTCTCCAAGGCGCTCTTCGACAACGGCCTGTACTGCCGTGCCGACGACCGTGGCGACCCGGTCATCCAGCTGGCCCCGCCGCTGATCGCCGACCAGGGCACCTTCGACGAGATCGAAGGCATCCTGCGCTCGGTGCTCACCGAGGCGTGGACCAAGCTCTGACCGTCCCTGCCCTTCCAGGCACAGGACCTCACGCCGCCCTCACGGCGTGACCCCGGCCCGGGTGTGCGGCCATCCGAGTGGATGGCGGCCGCCCGGGCCGTGTGCTGTCCGTACAAGCGGATCTGAATCCTTACGGTGCGATCTGAATCCTTACGGCGCCCAGTGACCGACAGGCCCGTCCCTTCGTTCCCTCGGACGGGGGAACGCAAGAATCGGATCCGACATCGAGGTGTACGCGATGGCCCCACCGGACAACGACGTGCTCTGGGCGCGTTCCCTGCACTGCACCCTGGAGGGCTCGGACGTCCTCACCGGCGTCTCCATGGGGGTGCGCGAGGGCGAGATCCTCGCCCTGGTCGGCCCGCGCGGCAGCGGCAAGACCACGCTGATGCGCTGCCTGTCGGGCCAGACGCTCGCCCAGCAGGGCGAGGTCTGGTTCAACAGCAACCCCGTGCACACCATGAGCCCGGCACAGCGCGAACGGCTGCGCCGTGACCGGTTCAGCTGGATCGACCCCGAGCCCGGCCTCGTACCGGAGCTGACCGCCTGGGAGAACACGGCCCTGCCGCTCCTGCTGCGCGGGGTCTCGCACCGGGCCGCGAAGGCCTCCGCCGTGGAGTGGCTGGAGCGCCTCGACATCGGGGCGTGCTCCCGCAAGCGCCCCCACGCGCTGAACCAGTCGCAGCGGCAGCGGATCGCCATCGCCCGGGCCCTGGTCACCACCCCGTCCGTGCTCTTCGCCGACGAACCGACCGCCTCCCTGCACCGCGCCGACGGCGCGCAGGTCATGCGTACGCTCACGGCCGCCGCACGCTCGCACCGGATCACCGTGCTCCTGGCCACCCACGACACGGAGGTGGCCGCCTTCGCCGACAGCTCGGTGGCCCTGCTCGACGGGCGCCGGGTGGGCGCCGCGGCGCCGACCACAGGGGCGGAGGGCGTCGCCGCGTGCTCGCTCTCCGTCTAGTCCGCGGGGCCCACCCCCTCGTCCTGCTGCGGCGCCTCCTGGTCGCCGCGGCGGCCGCGGGGGTCGGCTTTCTGCTGCTGTGCACGCTGGGGTACGCCGTGGGCCACCCGGAACAGTCGGCCGCCGCGACCGCGCGGCTGCTGTGGTGCCTGATCCCGCTGGCCGCCACGGTGCAGTTCGCGGTGGCGGTGGCCCGGACGGATCCCAGCACCCGGCCGCGCCCCGGGCTCTCGGCCATCGGCCTCGGCCCGGCACGGCTCACGGCCATCGCCGCGGCCTCGACGGCCGTCTCCTGCACCCTCGGCTCGATGGTCGCGCTGCTGTTCTACCTGCACCTGCGCGGCGACATCACCGGCATGCCGTTCGACGGAGCGGCGGCCGAACTGCTCGCGGCGGGCCGGCCTATCCCGCTCGCGGCCGCGCTCACCCTCCTGGCGGTACTCCCTGTGGCCGCCTCCACGGCGGCCGCCCTTGCCCTGCGCCCGCGGAAGACGCAGGCGCCGCCTGAGGGCGTGGAGAAGTCACCCCCCTCGGGGCTCCCCTGGGGCGTGGCGTTGCTCGCGGTCGGCCTGGCGGTCGAGACGTACGCGGGCCAGGGCGGCACGGACGGCGGGCTGCCGCTCCCGGGCCGCTTCGACACCAGTCCTGCGGGGGTCCTCGCGGGCTGGATCCTCACCGCGATCGGCCTCGCGATGGCAGGCCCCGGCCTCACCCACTGGTGCGGCCGCCTCCTCCAGGCGGTCCGCCCGGGCGCGACCCGGCTCCTGGCCGGCCGCGTCCTGATGGACGAGTCCCGCCGCATCGGGCGCCCGCTGGGCGTGGTGGCGGCGGTCGCCTCGGGCGCGGTCGCGGTGATCACGCTGTACGACTCCCGGACGGGCGACTTCGGCCCGCTGACCGGTCTGGGCGCGGCCCTGGTGATCGCCTGCACGACGGCGACGCTGCTGACGGCGGCCCTGGAGTCCAAACAGTGCCGCGCCCACACGACGGAAGCGCTGGTCCGCATCGGCGCCCCGCCCACGGTCCTGCGCACAGCGTCCCTGATGCGCGCCGGCGCCCTGCTGGCGGTCTTCCTCCCCCTGACGTGGCTGGTGGGAACCCTGGCAGCGGTCCCGTTGAACGGCTGAGGGCGGCACGCATCGCCCTGGTCGACTCCGTCGACGGGGCCCCCGAGGCTCTGCGGGCCTGGGCCTCCAGGGCTGGTCGAACACGATCCGTTGCCCCGGGAGGCAACTTCGACGCCCGATCACACGTCTGGCAGTCCGTCCCCCCATCCTTCCGGAACGGAGCCTCCCGGTGCTCATAGGACTGCTGACCGCCGTCGCCGCCTCGATCTGCTACGGCACGGGCTCCGTCCTCCAGGCCGTCGGCTCGCGCAAGTCCGCCCGGCGCGAGGCGGCCGCGGCCGGACAGGTCACGGGCCACGGCGGGCCGAGTCTGTCGTCGACCGCGAAGGCCGCGATGACCTGGGAATTCGTCGTCGGCACGACTCTCGACTTCATCGGCTTCGGCCTCGGCGCGCTCGCCGCGCGGCTGCTGCCGCTGTTCCTGTCCCAGACCGTGATCAGCGCGAATCTGGTCATCACCGCGGTGCTGAGCGTCAGGCTGCTCGGGATCCGGCTGAGTCGCGCGGAGTGGACCTCGATCGGCGTGGTCTGCTCCGCCCTGGTGCTGCTGGCGAGCGCGGCGGGCCCGGAGGGCAGCGGGCACACTCCGCTCACCACCCACTGGTGGCTGCTCGCGATCTCCCTGCTCCTGATGGTCGGCGGCACGGTGGTCGTACGGCTTCTGGGCGCGCGGGCCGCGATCCTGGCCGGTCTGCTCTCGGGGCTCGGTTTCGGCGCGCTCGGCGTGGGCGTACGGATCCTGAACGGCATCGACCCCTTCGACCTCGGGACGCTCCTCACCGACCCCGCGCTGTACGCGATCCTCGTCGCCGGGATCGGCGGCATGTACCTGCACACGGTCGCGCTGCAGATCGGCTCGGTGAACGGGGCGACGGCGGCGCTCGTGGTCGGCGAGACCGTGCTCCCCGGGATGATCGGGGTGTGGTGGCTGGGCGACGCCTCCCGCCCGGGCTTGGCGTGGCTGGCCGTCCTCGGCTTCGTCCTCGCGGTCATGGGCGCGGTCGCGGTGGCCTGGTTCGGCGCGCCCGAGGCCCACTCGGCCCCACCGGAGGGGGAAGCCGCACGGGACGTCGACGCGGAAACCACCCGGGAGGCCGAAGCCGCCTCACCCGCCCTCCGCTAGTTCCCCGCGAGGACCACGACCTCGTCCGCCGCGAAGGCCACCCCGACCTTCGCGCCCTCCTCCGGGGCGTCGCCGAGGGCGCACTCCGCCTCCAGGGGCGGGCCCTCGGCCGGGTGGAGGAGGACGGTGACGTGCGTGCCGCGGAATGTGCGGGCGTCGACCGTGCAGGTCAGGCCGTCCGCCGGGGCCACGAGCCGTACGCCACCGGGGCGTACGAGGACCTCGCGCGCACCCTGGGGGGAGCCGGCGGGCACCGGGATCCTGCCCCACGCGGTGTCGGCGGCCGTGCCGCTCACGGTCCCCGCCACCACGTTGTCGAAGCCGAGGAAGCGGGCCACGAACGCGCAGGCCGGGCGCTGCCAGACCTCCAACGGCGTCCCGGACTGGGCGATCCGTCCGTCCCGCATCACGACGACGCGGTCGGCGAGCGCGAAGGCCTCGCCCTGGTCGTGGGTGACGGCGAGCACGGTCGTGCCCAACTGCCGGAAGAGCGCGCGCAGTTCGACCACGAGCCGCTCCCGCAGCCTGCGGTCGAGCTGCCCGAGCGGCTCGTCCAGCATCAGCAGCCGGGGGCGGGGCGCGAGGGCACGGGCGAGCGCCACCCGCTGCTGCTCGCCACCGGAGAGCGAGGCGACGGCCCGCCGCCCGGCCCCCGGCAGCCCGACGAGCTCCAGCAACTCCCGGACGCGCCCGTCCCGTTCGGCCTTGGTCACACCGTTCATCCGCAGCCCGAAGGCGACGTTGCCGCGCACGTCCCGCTGCGGGAAGAGTTGGTGGTCCTGGAACATCAGGCCGACCTCGCGCCGGTGCACCGGCACCCCGGCCTGGTCCGTCCCGTCGAGCCGGACCCGTCCGCCGTCGAGCGCCTGGAGTCCGGCCACGGCCCGCAGCATGGTGGACTTGCCGCTGCCGCTCGGGCCGAGCACGCAGACGATCTCGTGGTCGGCCACCTCCAGGTCCACGGAGTCGAGCACGGCCCGTTCCCCGAACCGTACGGTCGCGTCCTCGATGTGCAGCATCAGAACTCCCCCGAGGTGGTCCGGTCGGTGCGGAGCCGTTCGAGGAGCAGCAGGGACACCGCGCACACCACCATCAGAATCGTCGAAAGGGCCATGGCCTGGCCGTAGTTGAGCTCGCCGGGCCGGCCGAGCAGTCGGGCGACGGCGACCGGCAGGGTCGGGTTGTCGGGCCGGGCGATGAAGACCGTCGCACCGAACTCGCCGAGGGAGACGGCGAAGGCGAATCCGGCCGCGATGAGCACCGCCCTCCGTACCAGCGGCAGGTCGACCTCGCGCCAGGCCCGCAGCGGCGAGGCGCCGAGCACGGCCGCCGCCTCGCGCAGCCGCTCGTCGACCGCCCGCAGGACGGGCAGCATGGTGCGGACGACGAAGGGCACGCCGACCAGCGCCTGCGCGAGGGGGACGAGGATCCAGCTGGCCCGCAGGTCGAGCGGCGGCTCGTCCAGGGTGATCAGGAAGCCGAAGCCGACCGTCACCGCCGACACCCCGAGCGGCAGCATCAGCAGCGCGTCGAACCCGCGCACGAGCCGCCCGGCCCTCCTGGTGAGGGCGGCCGCGGCGAGTCCGCCGATGAGCAGGGCGAGCGCGGTGGCGACGACGGCGTACCGCAGGGAGTTGCCGATGGTGTCGACCATCGGGACGAGGAAGGTGCCGGAGGGGTCGACGGACTGGAGGGCCCGGTAGTAGTCGAGCCCGTACCCGTCGGAGGTGGCGAAGGACCGCTCGACGAGCACGGCGAGCGGCAGCACGAGCAGCAGCACGATCGAGACGAGGACTCCCCCGAAGAGCGCCCACTGCCCCACCCCCCGGGGCCGCCGCGCGGTCTGCTCGGGCGGGACGAGCTTCAGGGCCGTCTCCCGCCGTCGTACCGTCCGGGCGTGCACGGCGAGGACGGTGCCGACGGCGACGAACTGGACGATGGTGAGGACGGCGGCCGTCGTCAGGTCGAAGCGGTCGACCGTCTGCCGGTAGATCTCCGTCTCCAGCGTGGAGTACGCCGGTCCGCCGAGGATCTGGACGACGGCGAAGGAACCGGCGGTGAAGAGGAAGACCATCAGCGCGGCCGCGGCGACGGCGGGGGCGAGCGCCGGCAGCGTCACCGTCCGCCAGGCCCTGAACCGGGAGGCGCCGAGGACGCGGGCGGCTTCCTCCTGGCGGGGGTCGAGCTGCGCCCACAGACCGCCGACGGTGCGGACGACGACGGCGTAGTTGAAGAAGACGTGGGCGAGGAGGATCGCCCAGACGGTGGTGTCCAGACGGATGTCCCAGAGCTCGTCCAGGAGCCCGCCGCGCCCGACGAGCGCGAGGAAGGCGGAGCCGACCATGACGGTCGGCATCACGAAGGGCACCGTGACGACGGCGCGCAGCAGCCCCTTGCCGGGGAAGTCGAAGCGCGCGAAGACGTACGCGCCGGGCAGCGCGACGAGCAGCGTCAGCGCGGTGGAGGCGAGCGCCTGCCACAGGGTGAACCAGAGGACGTCGAGGATCTCCGGCCGGCCCAGCGTCTCGCCGAACCGGCCGAACTCCCACGCCCCGTCGACGCGCAGCCCGCGCTCGACGATCGAGGCGACGGGCCAGGCGAAGAAGAGCGCGAAGAAGGCGACGGGCACGACCATCAGGCCGAGCCGCGCCGCGCTTCCCCGGCGGTCGGCGACCGCGACGGCGCCGCGGTCGGGCCGTTCCGGAACTACTTCAGGACGGTCGAGGACCACGACTGGATCCACTGGTCACGCTTCTCGGCGATCTTCTCGGGCGCCATGGTCTGCGGCTTGTCGATCACCACGCCGTGCTTGACGAACAGCTCGGGGAGCTGGGCGCCCTTGGTCACCGGGTTGACGAACATCTGCAGCGGCATGTCCTCCTGGAACTTCTTGGAGATCAGGAAGTCGATCAGCGCCTTGCCGCCCTCGGGGTTCTTCGCCCCGTTCAGCAGGCCGGCGAACTCGATCTGCCGGAAGCAGGTGCCCGTGGAGACCCCGGTGGGGGCGTCCTTCGGCTGGGGCTCGGCGTAGAGGACCTCGACCGGCGGGCTGGAGGCGTAGCTGACGACCAGCGGACGGTCGCCCTTGGCCTGCTTGCCGCCGGCGGAGCCGGAGAACTCCTGGTTGTAGGCGAGCTCCCAGCTGTCGACGGTCTTCACGCCGTTGGCCTTGAGCTTCTTCCAGTAGTCCTGCCACCCGTCGTCGCCGTACTGCGCGGCGGTGCCGAGGAGGAAGCCGAGGCCCGGGGAGGACTTCTCGGGGTTCTCGACCACGAGCAGGTTCTTGTACTCCGGCTTGGCCAGGTCGTCGAAGGTCTGCGGGGGCGCGAGCTTCTTGTCGGCGAAGTACTTCTTGTCGTAGTTGACGCAGATGTCGCCGGTGTCGATGGGGGTGACCCGGTGCTCCTTGTCGAGCTTCGCCTCGGACGCCACGGCGTCCAGCCCCTTCGCCTCGTAGGGGACGAAGATCCCGTTGTCGAGCGCGCGGGAGAGCAGGGTGTTGTCGACGCCGAAGAAGACGTCGCCCTGCGGGGAGCCCTTGGTCAGGATCTCCTTGTTGACGGCGACACCGGCGTCGCCGCTCTTCAGCACCTTGACCGTGAAGCCGGTCTTCTGCGTGAACTCCGCCAGGACTTCCTTGGAGGCGTTGAAGGAGTCGTGGCTGACGAGGGTCACGGTCTTGTCCGTGCGTGCCTCGCCGGGCTTGTCCTCGGACCCGCCGCAGGCGGCGAGCGTCGTGACGCCCAGCGCCGCCGCGATCGCCGCAGCGGCCATCTTCTTGGTGCTCACTGAAATTTCCTCCTGGGTGTGACCAGGAAGAGACGCGGCCCTGCCCTACGGAACGCGGGCAGGGCGCAACAGCTCGAGTTACGACCGAACTTCCTACCCAGAATGACCTGGGCGAGGTTCAGAGGGTCTGCGGTCCGGTGACCGCACTCTCAGCGCTGTGGCGCTCCCCTGTCGGAATATGGAGATGTGTTCGAGCACAGACTACAAGGTCAGCGCTCCGAGGCCGCCAGCTGTCCACAGGCGCCGTCGATCTCCTGACCGCGGGTGTCACGGACGGTCACCGGAACGCCGTGGGCGGCGATGGCCTCGACGAAGGCCTTCTCGTCCTCGGGCCGGGACGCGGTCCACTTCGAGCCGGGCGTCGGGTTCAGCGGGATCAGGTTCACGTGCACCCGCTTCCCCTTGAGCAGTCGCCCGAGCAGGTCGCCCCGCCACGCCTGGTCGTTGATGTCGCGGATCAGGGCGTACTCGATGGAGATCCGGCGGCCGGACTTCTCGGCGTACTCCCACGCGGCGTCGAGGACCTCGCGGACCTTCCAGCGCGTGTTGACGGGCACGAGGGTGTCGCGCAGCTCGTCGTCGGGCGCGTGCAGCGAGACGGCGAGCCGGCACTTGAAGCCCTCGTCGGCGAAGCGCAGCATCGCGGGCACGAGGCCGACGGTGGAGACGGTGATCCCGCGCTGCGAGAGCCCGAGGCCGTCCGGCTCGGGGTCGGTGAGGCGGCGGATGGCACCGACGACCCGCTTGTAGTTCGCGAGCGGCTCACCCATGCCCATGAAGACGATGTTGCTGAGCCGCGCCGGTCCGCCGGGCACCTCGCCGTCACGCAGGGCGCGCATCCCGTCGACGATCTGGTGCACGATCTCGGCGGTCGACAGGTTCCGGTCGAGCCCGGCCTGCCCCGTGGCACAGAACGGGCAGTTCATCCCGCAGCCGGCCTGCGAGGAGATGCACATGGTGACCCGGTCCGGGTACCGCATCAGCACGGACTCGACGAGCGTGCCGTCGTGCAGCTTCCACAGGGTCTTACGGGTGGTGTCGTCGTCGCACGAGATGTGCCGGACCACCGACATCAGGTCGGGCAGCAGCTCGCCCTGCAGCTTCTCGCGGGAGCCGGCGGGGATGTCGGTCCACTCGGCGGGGTCATGGGCGTACCGCGCGAAGTAGTGCGTGGACAGCTGCTTGGCGCGGAACGGCTTCTCGCCGATCGCGGCGACGGCCTCCTTGCGCTCGGCGGGCGTGAGGTCGGCAAGGTGCCGCGGCGGCTTCTTGGCTCCGCGCGGGGCGACGAAAGTGAGTTCTCCGGGCTTGGGCATGGTCCTACCAGTGTCGCAGACGGAAGCCAGTGGCCCTGGTCCGTCGAGCTGTCGAGCGGTGACTGATGGTGGCCGTTGGTGACGCTTGGCGGCCCCCAGACGGCCCCGAGACGGCCCGGGGCGGTGCGTCTACGCAGACTCCAGAAGGCGCCTGCCATCGTGCACCCTCACATGAGGAGCCGCAGTAGCGTCCAGTGCATCGAGAATCCGCACGGCGTACACCTCTCCCATCCGCTCCTCAACTTCATCCGGAGTCAGCCACTCGACAGCAGTCGACTCCTCGGAGGGGCTCTCCTCACCACCAGTGGGGCGACACCGGAACACGAGGGCCACGATCCCGCGCGTCATGTTCTTGTACACGCCGGTCAGCCGCTCGACTTCCACGCGCATGCCCGTCTCTTCGAGCACTTCCCGCGCCGCGCCCTCCTCAGGCCGCTCATTCAGTTCGAGGACCCCGCCGGGGGGTTCCCACGTGCCGTTGTCCGCGCGCCGGATCGCGAGGATGCGGCCGTCGGCTCGCACCACCACGCCAGCCACTGACACCGAGTGAAGCGGCATTGACCCGCCCTCCAGTAGCGTTGCTTATGTACAGGAGCTTAGGAGGAACAGAAGGACATGGCATCCACCCCCTCACGGGACTCCGGAAAGCCTCGGTATCTCCAGATCGCAGACGATCTCGTCCAGCAGATCCAGCAGGCTGTACTGCAACCCGGTGAACAGGTGCCGAGCGAGTCGGAGCTCATGACGAGGTATTCCGCTTCGCAGGGCACCGTACGAAAGGCCATGGCCGAACTCCGGACCACGGGCCTGATCGACACCCTGCACGGCAAGGGCTCCTACGTGAAGCGCCGGCCACCGGTCCGCAGGAAGTCGTCCGACCGCTTCAGGCGTTCGCATCGCACGGCCGGGAAGGCCGCGTACCTGGCCGAGGCCGAGCAGGCCGGGAGCAAGCCGAGTGTGAGCGTCCTCTACGTCGGCCCCATCGACGCGCCCGCAGAAATCGCGGAGCGACTCTCGGTAGCAGCGGGCTCCAAGGTCCTCGCCCGCCGCCGTCTCTACTTCAGCGACGGCATCCCCACCGAAGAAGCCACCTCGTACCTGCCCTGGGACGTCGCCAAGGACATCCCACAGCTCTTCGAAGAGAACCCTGGAGGCGGGGGGATCTACGCCCGCCTGGAGGAGAACGGGCACACGCTCGCCGAGTTCTCGGAGACGGTGCGCGTCCGGCTCGCCACCAAGCAAGAAGTGGCGGCGCTCAGCCTCAGCCCCGGATCCCCCATCATCCATCTGACCCGGAACGCGGAATCTTCGGATGGCCGAGTAGTAGAGGTCTGCGACACCTTCATGGCCGCTGACCAGTTCGTTCTGGAGTACCGCATCCCTGCCGGTGACTGAATAACACTGTTCCCCAGGCCAACCCGCCCGCGAATCTCGCGCGGCGGGTTGACTCATGTATAGGAGTTGGGCACTCTCATACACGTCACTCCTGCACATGAGTACAGGAGTGCAGGAGCCGCCTTTGGTGGCGCCTAGTGACGCCCGGAGGGCTCCGCTTAGGCGGGCTGGCTCGATGGACGCGCCTGCTGGCTTGAGAACTGAACAGAGCACACAGAAACGACAGGCATCTGCGACAAGCCGCAGGCCCTGCCGCACGAGCAGCAAGCACCTTCTCCCAGGCCGCCCTTGCGGGGCGGACAAGTGATTCGTACGTGCGGTGAGACAAGGGCGAAGATCGCGAGCCCACGCGCCAACCAACTCCGCAGTCCTCGCGGCTGCGGCCGGTTGCCTCCTCCGCCCGTCCGGCCAGTGGTCGTACGGGCGGGGTTGAGGGGAGCCGGATGGTTCCAACGGCGAGAGGCCCCGGAGGTGCAACTCCGGGGCCTCGGTTCGGGCCGTTCCTGGATGAGAGGAACACACCCA
>NZ_JBSGWV010000035.1:0-68367 GCF_053609105.1 Streptomyces sp. NPDC054975 | reverse complement strand
CCCCGGCCGCACGCGCGGCCGGGGGCGCCCCATCTTCACGAACCACGAACCACGAACCACGTCTCCCGGATCAGGAGAACGGGATCCGGACCACCGACTGGTTCCCCACGCCGACCGTGCTCGGCCCGTTGCCGATCGCGTTCCACACCTCGACGCGGACCCGTCCGTTCGACAGGTCCCCGTGGCTGCCGGTCGCCGATTTCAGGCCGCGCGCCTGGGTGTAGTGCTCGTACCCCGGTACGGGATCGGTCGCGAAGTACGCGTAGGTCTCCACGCGCTCCCAGCTCCCGTCGCCCGTCCGGTCGTAACTGACCCGCACCTGCTGCCCGTTGGCGACGACCGACCCGGCGTCCACGAACAGGTCGAAGTGCGTCGCGCCGCCGTTGTACGTACGTGTGATCGGGCCGGAGGTGAAGACCTGCGGGTTCGACGGCGTGCCGTCGTGGTTGGCGCCGCCCGCCGAGGCCAGCGAGACGGTGGAGGCCGCGGCCTGGGCGTCACCCGCGCCACCGCCGGTCCGCAGGTACAGCTGCGAGGAGCCCGACGGCGGCGGTGTCGTCGGCGGGGTCGTCGTGCCGCCGCCCTTCGTCCACACCGCCACGTAGTCGACGAGCATCGGTCGCCCGGAGACCGTCGCGGCGGTCGGGGTCGGGCCGCCCAGGGCGTCCGGGAAGGCGCCGCCCATCGCCACGTTGAGGAGCAGGAAGTAGCCCGCGTGGCTGGTCATGTCGGCCCAGGCCTGGGCGCCGACGCGGGTCTCGTTCACGCTGTGGAAGAGCTGGTCGTCCACGTACCAGCGCAGCTCGTTGGGGGAGACCGAGCGGTCCCATTCGAAGCGGTACGTGTGGAAGGCGGACTGGCAGCTCGCCCCCGGGCAGACACGGCTGGCGCCGATGCCGGTGGTCTCGCCGCACGGCCCGCCCGGGTTCACGCCGCAGTGCAGCACGCCCCAGACCGAGTTGATGCCGTTGACGTTCTCCATGATGTCGAACTCGCCGATGGCGGGCCAGTTCCAGTAGTTGCCCCGGTAGGGCGCGCCCAGCGCCCAGAAGGCGGGCCAGTAGCCGGCGGCCTGCGCCCCGGTCACGTTCGGCATCTGAATCCGGCCCTCGATGCGCAGCGTCCCGCCCGCCGGAGCCTTGAAGTCGGCGCGCTTCGTCTCGATCCGGGCCGAGGTCCAGTTGCCCGCGCCGTCCTTGAGCGGGGTGATGCGGAGGTTCCCGGTGCCGTCGAGGCGCAGGTTGTCGGGGCTCGACGTGTAGTTCTGGATCTCTCCGGTGCCCCAGTTGGCGGGGCCGCCCGGGTAGCCGTGGCCGGTGTCGATCTGCCACTCGGCGGCGTTCGGGAGGGCACGGTCGGGGCCGTTGAAGTCGTCGCTCCACTGGAGCGACCAACCCGGCACCGGGGGGACGGCGCCGCTCGCGGTTCCGGCGCCGCCGAGGCCGAGGAGGGCGCCCGCGGCGAGGGCGGCGGCGAGGAGTGAGGCGAGGAGAGGGGTGCGTCGGACGCGGCTCAAGGAGAACACCTCCGCTGGGGGGACGAGCGCCTGAGAGCGCTCTCAGGAAGCTTTTGTAGATGGAGACACCGGACCCGTCAATGGGTCCGGTGCCTTCGACCGTCGAACGCCTAGGGAACGTCCAGCTCGGCCAACTCCCGTGTACTCAACACAAGTTCGACGGCGGCCGCCGAATCCCGTACGGTCTCCGGCCGACTCGCACCGGGGATCGGCAGCACCGTCTCCGACCGCGCGAGCAGCCACGCCAGCGCCACCCGCTGCGGGCTCACCCCCCGCGCCCGCCCGATCCGGTGGAACGCCCCGAACTCCGGGTCCTCCGTCAGGTCCGACGCCCCGTCCAGTGAACTGCGCGAGATCCCGCCCAGCGGACTCCACGGCATGAAGGCGAGCCCGAGCTCCGCGCAGAGCCGCAGCTCCGCCTCGGCGTCCCGTACGGCGGGGGAGTACCGGTTCTGCACGGAGACCAGCCGCTCGCCCAGCACCTCCCGGGCGAGCCGGATCTGACCCACGTCCACGTTCGAGATGCCGGCCAGCCGGATCGTCCCCGAGTCCAGCAACTCCCGGATCGCGCCCAGCGATTCCGCGTAGGGTACGGCCGGGTCCGGCTTGTGGAGCTGGTAGAGCCCGATCGCCTCGACGCCGAGCCGCCGCGCCGACGCCTCGGCCGCGCGCCGCAGGTGCTCCGGCCGGCCGTCCACCGTCCAGCCGCCGTCGGCGGTCCGCCCCCGGCCGCCCTTCGTCGCCACCAGCACGTCAGCGGTCCGGCCACGACCCCCGTACGTGGCCAGCGCCCGTGCCACCAGCAGCTCGCCGGTCCCCGGCTCGCCGCCGGGCGGGTGGTAGGAGTCCGCCGTGTCGAGCAGCGTCACGCCCGCGTCGAGCGCCGCGTGGACGGTGGCCACGGCGCGGGCCTCGTCCGGGTGTCCCTCGATGGAGAGCGGCATGGCGCCGAGTCCGACCGCTCCGACCCGTACGTCTCCGAGCATGCGGTACCGCATCAGCGTGCCCCCAGGGTCTCGGAAAGGGCCTGTGCGAGCCACTCGCGAGAATTCCGGAACGAGAATCCGAGAGCGGTCGCGCGCGCGTTGTCCATTCCGTACGAGCGGGCGAAGGAGAACGGTGACACCTCGCCGACCTCCACGTTCCGGAATACGGTCCGGCCGCCCGTCTGCCGCTCGATCTCCGCGCATATCTCGGCGGTGGTGAGCGGGCCGGTGGAATGCGCGTTGACCGGCCCGGTGAATTCGGCCTCCGCCGCCCACGCCAGGAAGTCCGCGATCTCCTCGACGTACACATAGGTGGCCGGGTGGTTCACCGGCGGTACGGCGATCGGCTCGCCCGCCCGGACACGGTCCGCGTAGTGGCCGACCCGCCCCGTGAAATCATCGGCGCCGCCGAGCACATGGGCGACCCGCACCGCCGTGTACGGGAACGGAGGCTCGGCCGCGAAGACCGCCTCCGCCTGCCGCTTTCCCTCTCCGTAATGGGAGTCGAGGAACTCCGGGTCGTCCCAGGGGAGATCGAGATCGACGGTCACGGTACGCGGATCGACCGCCTCCTCCCGTACGGGAACGGCCGTGTCCTCGTACTCGTACACCTCGACCGTCGACGTCATCACATAGCGCCGCGTGCGCGGCCCGAAAACCCGCCGCGCGACAGCGGCCTGGCGCGGGGTGTAGCAGACCTGGTCGACGACGACATCGAATGTCCGGTCACCCAGCGCGCTTTCCAGGGCCGCCTCGTCGTTACGGTCGGCGACGAGGTGGGTGGTCCCTTCCGGTGTCCCCGAAGAACCCCGGTTGAGAATCGTCACGGCATGCCCGGAATCCAACAGACGGGCCGTCAGTCGCTTTCCCGCATAACGGTTCCCGCCGATGATCAGAATGTCCATACGACAAGTGTTACGTTGAGCGTGCGCCAACTGAAGGGGGAAACATGGGAGTCCCGGCCGCCGCGCCGAAGGAACCACGGCATCTGCGTCCCGCCACCAACGAAACGTCGGTGGGGGCCTTCGACGCCATCGACCGGCAGATCCTGGAGCTCGTCCAGGAGGACGGCCGGATCAAGCTCAGCGAGCTGGGCCGGCGCGTCCGCCTGAGCCCCGCGGCCGTCACCGAACGGGTGCGCAGGCTGGAGGCGTGCGGGGCGATCACCGGCTACGGCGCCCATGTCTCCCCCGCGCGGCTCGGGTACGGCATCCAGGCCTTCATCCGCGTCGACCCGCACGGCGGCTACACCCTCAAGCACCCCAGGACCCTGGAGCTGATGGCCCGGCCGGAGATCCTCGAGGTCCACCACGTCGTCGGCGAGGACTGCTGGATCCTCAAGGTCGCGGTCACCGACACCATCCATCTCGAAGAGGTCCTGGAACAGACCTCGGCGCTCGGCCGGACGACGACCTCGATCGTCCTGTCGTCCCCGGTCGAGCGCAAACCCCTCCTGCCTCCGGGCGCCGGGTGACGTGGCCCTTCGAGACGGGTCAGCGAGCGAGCCCTGACACGTAGTCGTCGAGCAGCTCCACCTGTCGGTCCGGCGGGAACGCCGCAGGGTCCAGCAGGCTCTGGACGACCAGGCCGAGGGTGAAGGACTGGGCGCCCGCCGCGACGTGCTCCGGGTCGCCGGACGGGAGCTCGCCGGTCTCCTGCGCGGCGGCGACGGCCTCCCGAAGGCGGTCGCGGCCACGTGCGTACTTCCCGGCGTACTCCGCGCGCAGGGCGGGGTCGGCGAGCGCCGTGTCCCAGGAGGAGACCCAGATCCGGTTGGAGTCGGTGGCCTCGGGAGTCAGCGGCAGTATGTCGAGCAGGGCGTTCCGTACGGCCGCGAGGCCCGTGCCTGCCGTGCGCCGCGAGCGGGCGGCGGTGCGCCGGTCGAGCAGGTCGAGGGCGTACGCGACGAGGTCGCTCTTGGTGGGGAAGTAATGGGTCAGCAGGCCCGTGGTCGCGCCCAGCTCCGTGGCGACCGCCCGCAGCGTCAGTCCGCCGAAGCCGCGCGTGGCCAGCACCCGCCAGACCGCCTCCGAGACTTCGAGTCGGCGGGCCTCGTGGTCCCCCTTGGCGCGTGGCATGCTGCTACTGTACATATCCGTAACAGTTGTTATGTGAATGGGGGCCGCCGCCATGTTCTCCCTCCCCCTGCGGGACAACGCCCTGCTGAGCCCGCTGGAGATCTGGCACGCCGAGGAGTTCGCCGCGCACATGGACCGGGCGCGTGACCACATCCGGCCGTGGGTCGGGCAGTCCTTCGTCACCGACAGCCTCGACGGCGCCCGCGCCACCTTGAGCCGGTACGCCGAGCGGCAGGCGGCGGACGGCGCCCGCCTCTACGGCATCCGGCGGGACGGCGCCCTGGTCGGCGGCGTCATGTTCACCACCTTCGACGCGGCCTCCGGCGCCTGCGAGGTCGGCTGCTGGCTGGAACCGGCGGCGGAGGGGGACGGACTCATCACGGTCGCGTGCCGGACCCTGCTCGACTGGGCGTTCCTCACCCGGGGCCTGCACCGCGCCACCTGGCACTGCCGCGCGGACAACGCGCGCAGCGCGGCGGTGGCCGAGCGGCTCGGCATGACCCTGGAGGGCGTGGAGCGGGAGTCGTGGCTCTACGACGGCATCCGGTACGACACGCAGAACTGGGCGGTCCTGGCCCACGAGTGGCGGGCGGCGGGGCCGGCCTTGCCTTGACGCCGGCGTCAAGGCGCACGTTCGGGCCCATGCGAATCGGCGAGCCGGCCGAGCGCCCCGGGACGACCACGCGGACTCTGCGCCACTACGAGTCCCGTGACCTCCTGGCCGCCCGGAGAACGGTTACCGCACCTACGACGAGGACGACCTGCGCCTCCTCCGGATCAACGTGGACCACAACCCGGAGACGACGGGCCGCCACGGTGTCCTGGCCACACCGACGCTGATGCTCTTCCGCGCGGGCGAACCGGTGAAGTCCCTGGTCGGCGCCCGCGCGAAGCGCCGCCTCCTCCTCCAGGAGCTGGAGGACGTACTGCCTCCGGCCCGGGGGTAGGTCTGGCAGGATTCGACCGAGGCGAGGACGGACAAAGAGGCGAGGGTGGGAATCATGACCGACGAGAAGCCGTCGCTGCGTGCGTACATCGACCGTTACGCGGCGGGGGAGATCCCGCGCGACGAGGCCATCGCGACGATCGCCGCCTGGGACTTCGAGGTGGTGTGGTACTACACCGCCGAGGACCCCATCCAGGACAACAGCATGGCCGTGATCAACGAGGCCCGGTCGCTCGGCAAGCTGTCGAACGACGACTTGGGGGAGATCCTCGCGCGTGTCGCTCGGGGGAGGGGAGGTCCCCACGACAGGAGGCCTTCGCTGCGCGCGTACATCGACCGTTACGCGGCGGGCGAGATCCCGCGCGACGTGGCCCTGGCGACCATCGGCGCGTGGGACTTCGAGGAGGAGTGGTCCGACCCGTTGTATCCGGAACCGACAAGCCAGGACAACCACCTGGGCGTGGTCAACGTGGCCCGAGGGCTCGGCAAGCTGACGGAGGAAGACATCGAGGTGATCCGCGTCCTCCTTCAGCGGCGTGGGTTCTGATCGTGGAGGGACGGGGTTCGAGCAGGGGAGGGAACCGCGCGTGCGGGTGACGGGGGAGTACGAGCCGACCTACCGGGAGCTTCAGCACCGGATGGGCGTCGGGGGCGACCTGGCGATCGGGGGCGAGTTCGACACCAAGAACCGCTTTTCGACGCGTGGAATGTGGACGCCCGAGCGAGCGCGGATGCACGACGCGCTCGTGGAGCGGTTCAAGGAGCAGTGCAGGGGGAAGCCCCGCGACGGCCACGCCGTGCTCTTCACGGGTGGAGCGCCCGGTTCCGGTAAGGGGCGGGCGCGGCGCTCTCTGGGGCACTGGGGGGCACAGGACTCCGCCCTCGGTGAAGAGCTGCGCCGCGTGCACGGAGTGGACCTGAACGACTATGTCGTGCTCGATCCGGACGATTTCAAGGTGATGCTCTTCGAGCACGGTGGCGCACCGGAGTTGCCTGCCACGCTCGATCACCTGTCCGACGGCCGGGCCTTGTCCCCGTCGGAGAAGGCCTCCCTGGTGCACCAGGAGTCGGGCCACGTGCACAACCTGATCGAGGCGTGGGCCCGCGACGAGGGCTACAACCTGGTGTACGACCAGTCTCTGCGGGCCTACGGCTGGACCGCGGACCGGCTGGCGACACTCCAGCAAGAGGGCTACGACAAACGCGTGGTCCTCTCCGTCGAAGTCCCCGAGCAGCAGTGTCTGGACCAGAACGCGGAACGCTGGGAGCGCGGCCGCCGCGACTTCGACGCCGGCAAGGACTGGTACGGCGGCCGTATGGCGCCCGAAGGCTTCATCCGGAGCCTCTACGAGGCCAGCAGCACGGGCCGCGGCTACTCCGTCGGCCGCGAGAACGCCGAGAAGCTCGCCGACCAGGGCCTGGCTACCGGGCTGATCACCACCGACCGAGGCGACTTCGGCCCGACGCCGCCACCGGCCCCGGCTCCGGGACCCGCTCCGTCGGTCGCCGTCCCCGCCCCCACCCGCGCCTTCCAGCAGGGCGACACGACCGTACGGGTGCGCCCCGGGGCCGAGTTCATGCCCGGTGTGGCCATGACTCCCACCCGGCCCCCGGCCCCCCGTGGCCCTGCCGCGCCGGCGGCGCCCCCGCCACCCGGGCCCGCGCCGACGCGAGGCACGGGCATCGACCGGTGACCGGCCAGGCGCGCTAGCTGTCCCACAACGCGGCGCTATAGGCGCCGACTTGGTCCTCGATCCGCCGGAGGACCTCGTCGGCCGGTCGCGGGTCGAGCCTGCGGCCGTCGCGCAGCCGCAGCGCCACCCGGCCGTCGGCGGCCTCCCTCGCGCCGACGACCGCCTGGTACGGGACGAGTCGGGCCTCCCGGATCCGGGCGCCGAGGGTGCCTCGGTCCGGGCCCGCCACCTCGGCCCGGAGACCGCGCTCGACGCATCGGGCAGCCAGCGCCTCGGCGACCGACCGCTCGGACTCCGAGACCGGCAGGACCACCAGCTGGACCGGGGCCAGCCACGCCGGGAAGGCGCCGCCGTGCTGTTCGAGCAGGTGGGCGACGGCCCGCTCCACGCTGCCGACGACACTGCGGTGGATCATGACCGGCCGGTGCCTGGCGCCGTCGGCGCCGATGTAGCGCAGGTCGAACCGCTCCGGCTGGTGGAAGTCGATCTGCACGGTCGACAGGGTCGACTCCCGCCCCGCGCCGTCCGCCACCTGGACGTCGATCTTCGGCCCGTAGAACGCGGCCTCGCCCTCGGCCGGCTCGTACGGCAGCCCGGAGGCGTCGAGCACCTCCTCCAGGAGGGCCACCGAGCGCCGCCACAGCGCGGGCGCCTCGACGTACTTCCCGCCAGGACCGGGCAGCGAGAGCCGGTACCGCGCGGGCTCGATGCCCATCGCCTCGTACGCCCTCCGGATCAGCTCCAGCGCGCCGGCTGCCTCCTCCCGCACCTGGTCCAAGGTGCAGAAGATGTGGGCGTCGTTGAGCTGGATGGCCCGGACTCGGGTCAATCCGCCGAGGACGCCCGAGAGTTCGGAGCGGTACATGGGGCCGAGCTCGGCCATGCGCAGCGGGAGTTCGCGGTAGCTGTGCGCACGGGAGCGGAAGATGACGGCGTGGTGCGGGCAGAGGCTGGGCCTCAGGACGACCTGCTCGCCGCCGAGCTCCATGGGCGGGAACATGTCGTCGCTGTAGTGCGCCCAGTGCCCGGAGATCTCGTACAGCTCGCGTTTGCCGAGCACGGGCGAGTACACGTGCCGGTACCCGGCCCGCCTCTCGACCTCGCGGACGTACTCCTCCAACGCGTGCCGTACGGCGGCCCCGGCGGGCAGCCAGTACGGCAGTCCGGCTCCGATCAGCGGGTCGGTGCCGAACAGCTCCAGCTCGCGGCCGAGCCTGCGGTGGTCGTGGTCCACGGAGTCCATGGCGTTTACGGAGTCCTTGGTGTTCATGGCGTTCATGGCGTTCTCCTGAGGGGCTCGCCCGGGACGAGCGACCGGAGGAACGACGAAGCCCCGGGGCGCTCGGCCCCGGGGCTTCGTGACGAATACAGCGGTCAGCGCGCCGGGACACTCTCCGGCGTCGTCGTGAGGACCGCGGCACGCTTCATACGGACGACGGTAGCGGGTCCGCTTCCGGGCCGCACGGGGTTATTCGCCGTGCTCCGCCCGGAGCCTCAGGCCGACGCGGCGCGTGACGAGGTTGACCGACGTGACCTCGACGCAGAGGTCGTCCCCCTCCCCGGGGGTGAGGCCCCCGAGGTCCTTCTCGTGCAGCACGCCGTCGACGCCGGGGGCCACCTCGACGAGAACCCCGAAGGGCACGACGGCGGTGACCCTCCCGCGGCGCACGCCGGTGAATCCGGCGCGGGCGAACGCGGCCAACGGATCGGGCTCCAGGGCCTTGAGCGAGAGGGAGATCCGCTCCCGGCCCATGTCCACGTCGAGTACCTCGAAGGCGTGCTCCTCGCCCTCGGCGATGACGTCCGAGGGAAAGTCGTAGCGGTACCAGGACACCTCGGGGATGTTCATCATGGCCTGGACGCCGCCCAGTTCCACGAAGGTCACGCCGAAGCTCGCGATCACGGAGACGACTCCGGTGACGACGTCGCCCCGCTCCAGGCCGTTCAGGAACGCCTCGCGTTCCGCGCCCCGCAACGTGAGCTGTTCGCGGGCCGCCTCGAAGGCCGGCTCGCCGAGCAGTCGACGCCAGCGGGTGAACAGCTTCAGCAGCCCGCCGCCGTGGCGGGACCGCAGTTCCTGGTTGTGGTGCAGCACGTCCAGTTCGTTCGCCGCCGTCAGCTCCGCGAAATCCTTCCGCTGCCGTTCCGTCGGAGTGAACGTTTCGCCCGTGAACCGGTCACGGAAGAGGCCGTCCTCGTTTCCCAGCGCCGCATAGGAGACGTCGCGGTCGCAGCTCGCGTAGAAGTACACGATTTCCTCGGCCTCCGCGCCGATCGCCGCCGCCAGAACGTCCCGCTCCTCCAGTGGCAGCAGATGCTCGGCGAAGCCGTCCGTGCCGTAGAAGGCGTGGCACAGTCCCGCGAGTCGGAGTGCGTCCCGCGCGCCCCAGGCGGCCAGCCGGGCCTCGACCCGGTCCAGGTGGGCGAGGAGCGTGCCGCCCGGGTGGTCCAGTGTCCCCGCGCCGCGGGCGATCAGCAGTTCACGTGCCTTGTCTCTCCCCATGGCACAGAAAAATACCCCGACTAGAATTGACAGTCGGGGTTATGCGTCGCGTATATTCAGAGGTTCCGTGTTCGCGCACCAGAATGGCTCGAAAATTACACGGAGAAGTTCACTAAAAGCACTGTATCGCGCCGGGAGTCGAATTGTCAACCGAGGAATTTCGGAAAGAGCAGCAATTCATCACACAGCTCTACGCACGACTCGACGACCTGAGGGACCGGGCCGAGGCCGAGGTGGGCAAGGCGCTCAAGGCGCCCTGGGTCGGCAATCAGGGGCGTCTGGAGCGGGACGTGCTCGTGGCGGAGCAGACCGGGGTGCTCGCCGCGCTCGACGCGGGCGAGACCGGGCTCTGCTTCGGGCGGCTCGTCTTCCGGGACGGGCGCGACCACCACATCGGGCGGATCGGCATCCGTGAGGACGACCCCAACCGCACGCCCCTCGTCGTCGACTGGCGCGCCGAGGTCGCCCGGCCCTTCTACCTGGCCACCGGGTACGAGCCGATGGGCCTCAGCCGCCGCCGGCACATCACCACGCACGGCCGCGAGGTGACCGCCCTCCACGACGAGGTCCTCGACCTCGCCGACGCGACCCGCACCGGGCACGAGCACCGCGACGCCGACGAGGTCCTCCTCGCCGCGCTCGACGCCGCCCGCACCGGGCGCATGCACGACATCGTGCAGACCATCCAGGCCGAGCAGGACCGCATCATCCGCTCCCCGCACCGCGGCGTCCTCGTCGTCGAGGGCGGCCCCGGCACCGGCAAGACCGCCGTGGCGCTGCACCGCGCCGCGTACCTCCTCTACGCCCATCGCGAGCAGCTCGCCAAGCGCGCCGTCCTCATCGTCGGCCCCAACCCCGCCTTCCTCGGCTACATCGGCAACGTCCTGCCCTCGCTCGGCGAGACCGGTGTCCTGCTCGCCACGCCCGCCGAACTCTTCCCCGGCGTCCGCGCCACCGGTACGGACACCCCGCGCGCCGCCGCCGTCAAGGGCGCCGCCGCCATGGCCGAGACGCTCGCCCTGGCGGTACGGGACCGGCAGCAGGTCCCCGAGCGCGGCGAACCGCTGATCGTCCCGCACGACGACGGCGACCTCGTCATCGACTGGGACATGGCCCTGGAAGCCCGCCACAAGGCCCGTGAGACGGCGCTCCCGCACAACCTCGCCCGCCCCTACTTCGTCTTCAACATCCTCGACTCACTCGCCGCGCAGCTCGCCGACCGCATCGGCGCCGACCCCTACGGCGGCCCCAACTTCCTCGGCCCCGACGACATCGCCCTGCTTGCCAAGGGCATCGCCGCCAACGCCGACGTCCACGCCGCCGTCGACACCCTCTGGCCGGACCTCACCCCCGAGGCCTTCCTCGCCGACTACCTCGCCGAGCCGACCCACCTCACCGATGAGGACGCCGCCGCGATCCGGCGCGAGCACGGCCCCTGGACCCCCGCCGACGTCCCGCTGCTCGACGAGGCCGCCGAACTCCTCGGCGTGGACGACTCGGCCGCCCGCGCCGCCGAGGAGGCCGAGCGGGAGAAGCAGATCCAGTACGCGCAGGGCGTCCTCGACGTCAGCTACGCCTCGCGGACCTACGAGTTCGAGGACAAGGAGGAGCAGGACAAGGACGCCGCCGAGGTCCTCGCCGCGCACGACATCATCGACGCCGAGCGGTTCGCCGAGCGGCACGAGGAGGCCGACCACCGCAGCGCCGCCGAACGCGCCGCCGCCGACCGCACCTGGGCCTTCGGCCACATCATCGTGGACGAGGCGCAGGAGCTCTCGGCGATGGCCTGGCGGCTGCTGATGCGCCGCAGCCCGACCCGCTCCATGACCCTGGTCGGCGACCCGGCGCAGACCGGCGACGCGGCCGGCGTCGGCGCGTGGGAGGAGATCCTCACGCCGTACGTGCAGGACCGCTGGGAGCTCGTACGGCTCGGGGTCAACTACCGCACCCCCGCCGAGATCATGGCCGTCGCCGCCGACGTCCGGCGCGAGGCCGACCCGGGCTTCGAGCCGCCCCGCTCGGTCCGCTCCACGGGCGTCGAGCCCTGGCGGCGCGCCGTCGAGGACCCGGTGAAGGAGGCCGCCGACGCGGTCGCCGCCGAGGCGCGGGACGAGGGCCGCCTCGCCGTGATCGCCCCGGCGGACCTCCACCCGGCGCTCACCGCCGCCCTTCCGGAGGCCTCCCACGGCCAGGACCCCGACCTGACCCGGCCGGTCGTCCTCCTCGACCCCCGGCAGGCCAAGGGCCTGGAGTTCGACACGGTCCTGGTCGTCGACCCGGACGGCATCCGGACCGGCGCCACGCACGGGATCAACGACCTGTACGTGGCGCTGACCCGGGCCACTCAGCGCCTCGGCGTCATCTCACGCCGGGCGTAGCCACACCGTCGCCAGCGGCGGCAGCGTCATCCGTACGCTCGCCGTACGGCCGTGGGACGGCACCGACTCGGTCTTCACCGGGTCGGTGTTCACCACGTCGCCGCCGCCGTACCGGGCCGCGTCCGTGTTCAGGACCTCCGCCCAGGCCGCGAACGCGTCCGGGACGCCGAGACGGAAGTCGTGCCGGACGACGGGCGAGAAGTTGCAGACCGCGAGCAGCGGCGAGCCCTCGGCGTCGTGGCGGAGGAAGGCGAAGACGTTGTCCTCGGCGGCGTCGCCCACCACCCACTGGAAGCCCTCGGGCGAGGTGTCCCGCTCCCACAGCGCCGGGGTCGCCCCGTAGACGGTGTTCAGGTCGCGCACGAGGTCCCGCACGCCCCGGTGGTCCGCCTCCGCGCCGTACGACGGGTCGAGCAGCCACCAGTCCGGTCCGTGCTCGGCGGACCACTCGCCGCCCTGCGCGAACTCCTGGCCCATGAACAGGAGTTGCTTGCCGGGGTGGGCCCACATGAAGCCGAGGTAGGCGCGGTGGTTGGCGCGCTGCTGCCACCAGTCGCCGGGCATCTTCGACACCAGCGCCTGCTTGCCGTGGACGACCTCGTCGTGGGAGATCGGCAGGATGTAGTTCTCGCTGTACGCGTACACCATCGAGAACGTCATCTCGTTGTGGTGGTACTTGCGGTGCACCGGCTCCTTCGCCATGTAGCCGAGGGAGTCGTGCATCCAGCCCATGTTCCACTTCATGCCGAAGCCGAGCCCGCCGAAGCCGCCGGGGCCGACCTGGTCGGTCGCCCGCGTCACGCCGTCCCAGGCCGTCGACTCCTCGGCGAAGGTGATGACGCCCGGGCAGCGCCGGTACACCGTCGCGTTCATCTCCTGGAGGAAGGCGACCGCGTCCAGGTTCTCCCGCCCGCCGAACTCGTTCGGCAGCCACTCGCCGTTCTCGCGCGAGTAGTCGAGGTAGAGCATCGAGGCGACCGCGTCCACGCGCAGGCCGTCGATGTGGAACTCCTCGCACCAGTACACCGCGTTGGCGACCAGGAAGTTCCGCACCTCCTTGCGGCCGTAGTCGAACTCCAGCGTGCCCCAGTCCGGGTGCGCGGAGCGGCGCGGGTCCTCGTGCTCGTACAGCGGCCGGCCGTCGAACTCCGCGAGCGCCCAGTCGTCGCGCGGGAAGTGCGCGGGCACCCAGTCCATCAGGACCCCGATCCCGGCCCGGTGCAGGGCGTCGACGAGGTACTTGAAGTCGTCGGGGGTGCCCAGGCGGGAGGTCGGGGCGTAGTAGCCGGTGACCTGGTAGCCCCAGGAGCCGCTGAAGGGGTGCTCGGCGACGGCCATGAACTCCACGTGCGTGAAGCCGAGATCGCTTACGTACGCGGGGAGTTGCTCGGCGAGCTGCCGGTACGTGAGCCCGGGCCGCCAGGACGGCAGATGCAGCTCGTAGACCGAGAGCGGGGCCTCGTGGTGCGGGCGGTCCCCGCGGCTCGCCATCCACTGGGCGTCGCCCCACTCGTGGTACGAGTCGGTGACCACGGAGGCGGTGTTCGGGGGGCACTCGGTGCGGCGGGCCATCGGGTCGGCGCGCAGCGTGTGGGAGCCGTCGGGGCGGGCGATGTCGAACTTGTAGACCGCGCCCTCGCCGATGCCCGGCACGAACAGCTCCCAGACGCCGGTGGCGCCCAGGGAGCGCATCGGCAGGGCCGTGCCGTCCCAGTGGGTGAAGTCGCCGGTGACGCGGACGCCTCGGGCGTTGGGCGCCCAGACCGTGAACCGGGTGCCGGTGACGCCCTGGTGGACCATCGTGCGGGCGCCGAGCACCTTCCACAGCTCCTCGTGCCGGCCCTCGCCGATCAGGTGGAGGTCCAGCTCGCCGAGGGCGGGAAGGAAGCGGTACGGGTCCTCCACGGGCATCTCGTCGCCGTCGTAGCGGACGCGCAGCTCGTAGGGCGGGATCTTGCGCAGCAGGGGCAGCAGCCCGGAGAAGAAGCCGTCGCCGTCGTCGTGCAGGACGACGCGCTTGCCCTTGGCGAGCACGGCGACCTCACGGGCGTACGGCCGCAGGACGCGGATCGCGACGCCGCCGCGCACGGGGTGCGCGCCGAGGTGGGCGTGCGGGTCGTGGTGCTCCCCGGCGAGCAGCCGCGCGCGGTCCCCGGGGTCGAGCGGCGGCGCCTTCCGTACGGCCTCCTGGGCGGCCCGGGGGGCGGGCGTCTTGGCCGGGGGCGCTGCCGTCTTGCGAGCGGATCGGGCGGTCACGGGGATGCCTCCTGCAAGGGTTTCGGAAGGTGGTGGGCTGAGGAAGATGCGCCGGTTCCCACGCAACCGCAACGCGGTCGCCCCCGCACAGGAAACTCGGCCGAACGGGCCTCACGGCCCTGTGACGTCGTCATTCGGCTCCCGACAGGCGTTCGATGGCTGACATGGGGACCGGGAGCCAGTCCGGGCGGTGGCGGGCCTCGTAGAGGACCTCGTAGACCGCCTTGTCCGTTTCGTAGGCGCGCAGCAGCGCCGGGTCCGACCGCGGGTCCGTGCCCGACGCCGAGGCGTAGCCCTCGCAATACGCCGACCTGCACCGCGTCGCCCACTCCGCGTTCCACGGGCGGTGGGTGCGCGCCGCGTAGTCGAAGGAGCGGAGCATGCCCGCCACGTCGCGGACCGCCGGCTGCGGGCGGCAGCGCTCGGCGAGCGGCTTCGCGGGCTCGCCCTCGAAGTCGATCACCGCCCAGCCGCCGTCCGCCGCGCGGAGCGTCTGGCCCAGGTGGAGGTCTCCGTGGATCCGCTGGAGGTGCCCGGAGCCCTCGCCCGCCTGGGCGAAGACCGCCCGCAGGCCGGGGACGTGCGGCAGCAGCGCCGGCACGGCCTGCGCGGCCGCGTGCAGCCGCTGGTCCATCTCGGCGGCCAGGTGCTCCGACTGCGTCCGGCGCAGCCGCTCCGTCGGCAGCGCCGTCGCCAGCGCGAGGTGCACCTCGGCCGTCGCCCGGCCGAGCGCGTGCGCCTCCTCGGTGAACTCCCGGCCCTCCGCGAGGGCGTCCAGGGCGAGCCGCCAGCCGTCGCGCGAGTCCCGCAGATACGGCTGCAGGACCCCGAGCGTGCTCGCGCCGGACTCGAACCAGGCCACCGGCGCCGGCACCCGCGCGCACCCTTCCCGGGCCAGCGCGAGCGGCAGCTCCAGGTCCGGGTTCACCCCGGGGCTGACCCGCCTGAAGATCTTCAGGATGTACGTATCGCCGTACACGAGCGAGGAGTTGGACTGCTCGGCGTCCAGGACCCGGGGGGCCAGGGACGCGGGCAGCTCGTCCGTGCCGTGGAACGTCAGGCCACCGATGCGGCCCGGGGTGCGCAGCCGTTCGTAGAGCAGTCCGGCGAGCCGCGGGTCCCGCAGCCCTTCGTAGACCGCCCGGCCTGCCAGCGGCCCCTGCCGGATCCGCCCGATCAGGGCGGGGGCGAGGCGGGGTGGCAGTTGGGTGCGGACGCCCAGCAGAAGTTGGTAGCAGTCGGCGGGCGTACCCGCCGGGCGGGCCGGTTGTTCCACCCGTACCAGGAGGTGCAGCAGCCCGGGTCCCGTGCCGTCCAGCGGCAGCAGCTCGGTCGCCGTTTCCAGTGTGAATCCGGTGACTCGGCGACCCTTGCCCGCGAACCAGCGCTGCCGGGGCAGCCATTCATGGAGCAGGGGAGCGAGTGACGGGAGGAGGGCGGCCGGGGCCCGGGTCGTGGATGCGGTCTCCGGCATGGCATCGCGTCCTTTCCCCGGGGGGCGCACATTCGAGTTCGCAGGAATCGAGTTCAAATGCGCAGAGTGTCCCGGATGGCGGCTTCGGCTGTCCGGATGTGCGGGACGTGTCGGATGGGGAAGATCCGTATGGGCCCGACAAGAAGGCCCGTATGGACCTGAATCGACTGTGTGTGGGACACAGTGCCCAGGGTGGCGCGGGGGAAACCCGCTCCACCCCGGGCAGTTGACTGACGATACGTCAGGAAGTCGTCAACCGGCTCTTCTTCAGGCGGAACCAGTAGAAGCCGTGACCGGCCAGCGTCAGCAGGTACGGCCACTGCCCGATCGCGGGGAACCGCACCTGGCCGATCAGCTCCACGGGGCTCATCCCGTCGAACTGCCGCAGGTCCAGCTCCGTGGGCTGCGCGAACCGCGAGAAGTTGTTCACGCAGAGCACCAGGTCGTCGTCGGACTCCCGGAGGAAGGCGAGCACCGCCGGGTTGGACGAGGGGAGTTCCGTGTACGAGCCGAGCCCGAAGGCCCGGTTCTGCTTACGGATCTCGATCATCCGCTTCGTCCAGTGGAGCAGCGACGACGGCGAGGCCATCCCCGACTCCACGTTCGTCACCTGGTAGCCGTGGACCGGGTCCATGATGGCCGGCAGCGTGAGCCGGCCCGGATCACAGGACGAGAATCCGGCGTTCCGGTCCGGCGTCCACTGCATCGGGGTGCGCACCCCGTCCCGGTCGCCGAGCCAGATGTTGTCGCCCATCCCGATCTCGTCGCCGTAGTACAGCACCGGTGAACCCGGCAGCGAGAAGAGCAGCGCGGTGAACAGCTCCATCTGCTTGCGGTCGTTGTCCAGGAGCGGGGCGAGCCGCCTGCGGATGCCGATGTTCGCCCGCATCCGGGGATCCTTGGCGTACTCCGCGTACATGTAGTCGCGCTCTTCGTCGGTGACCATCTCGAGCGTCAGCTCGTCGTGGTTGCGCAGGAAGATGCCCCACTGGCAGCCGTCCGGGATCGCCGGGGTCTTGGCCAGGATCTCGGAGACCGGGGTGCGCGACTCCCGCCGTACCGCCATGAAGATCCGGGGCATCACGGGGAAGTGGAACGCCATGTGGCACTCGTCGCCGCCCGAGGTGAAGTCCCCGAAGTAGTCGACCACGTCCTCCGGCCACTGGTTCGCCTCGGCGAGCAGCACCGTGTCCGGGTAGTGGTCGTCGATCTCCTTGCGGACCCGCTTGAGGAAGGCGTGCGTGGCCGGGAGGTTCTCGCAGTTGGTCCCCTCCTGCTGGTACAGGTACGGCACCGCGTCGAGCCGGAACCCGTCGATGCCGAGGTCGAGCCAGAACTTCAGCGCCGAGAGGATCTCCTCCTGCACCGCCGGGTTCTCGTAGTTGAGGTCCGGCTGGTGCGAGAAGAACCGGTGCCAGTAGTACTGCTTGCGCACCGGGTCGAAGGTCCAGTTCGACGTCTCCGTGTCGACGAAGATGATCCGGGCGTCCTGGAACTGCTTGTCGTCGTCGGCCCAGACGTAGTAGTCGCCGTACGGCCCGTCGGGGTTGGCGCGCGACTCCTGGAACCACGGGTGGGCGTCGCTCGTGTGGTTCATGACGAAGTCGATGATCACGCGCATGCCGCGCTGGTGCGCCGCGTCCACGAACTCCACGAAGTCGGCGAGATCGCCGAACTCCGGCAGCACGGAGGTGTAGTCGGCGACGTCGTAGCCGCCGTCCCGCAGCGGGGACTTGAAGAACGGCGGCAGCCAGAGGCAGTCGACGCCCAGCCACTGCAGGTAGTCCAGCCTGGACGTGATGCCCTTGAGGTCGCCTACGCCGTCCCCGTTGCTGTCCTGGAAGGACCGCACGAGCACTTCGTAGAAGACGGCCCGCTTGAACCAGTCCGGGTCACGGTCCTTGGCGGGCGTGTCCTCGAAGGTGTCAGGGACGGGTTCGTTGACTGTCATGGTGTGGGTGACCCTCCGGTCGACGGGGACGGTCGCAGGGCGAAGACGTGCGCGGGCGTGACGCCCGGCTCGAGGCGCACATAGTTGGCCCTGCCCCAGTGATAGGTCTCGCCGGTGAGCTCGTCGCGCACCGGTACGGTCTCGTGCCAGCCGAGGCCGAGTTCCGGCATGTTCAACGAGACCGTGGCCTCCTGGGTGTGGTGCGGGTCGAGGTTGGCGACCACCAGAACGGTGTTCGAACCCGAGCGCTTGCTGTACGCGATCACCGCGTCGTTGTCGGTCGTGTGGAAGTGGACGTTCCGCAGTTGACGCAGCGCCGGATGGCGGCGCCTGAGCCGGTTGAGCGTGGTGATCAGGGGCGCGATCGTGGCGCCCGTCCGCTCCGCCGACTCCCAGTCCCTGGGACGCAGTTGGTACTTCTCCGAGTCCCGGTACTCCTCGCTTCCCTCGCGCAGCGCGGTGCCCTCGCACAGCTCGTAGCCGGCGTACATCCCCCAGGTCGGCGAGAGGGTGGCCGCGAGCACCGCCCGCACCTCGAAGGCCGGCCGGCCGCCGTGCTGGAGGTAGGCGTGCAGGATGTCCGGGGTGTTCACGAAGAAGTTCGGGCGCATGTACGCCGCCGCGTCTCCGGACAGCTCGGTCACGTACTCCGTGAGCTCGGCCTTGGTGTTGCGCCAGGTGAAGTACGTGTACGACTGCTGGAAGCCGATCGCGCCGAGCGTGTGCATCATCGCGGGCCGGGTGAACGCCTCCGCCAGGAAGATCACGTCCGGGTCGGTGCCGTTGATCTCGCCGATCACCCGCTCCCAGAACACCACCGGCTTGGTGTGCGGGTTGTCGACGCGGAAGATCCGTACGCCGTGGTCCATCCAGTGCCGCAGCACCCGGACCGTCTCGGCGACGATGCCCTTCATGTCCTTGTCGAAGGCGATGGGGTAGATGTCCTGGTACTTCTTCGGCGGGTTCTCGGCGTAGGCGATCGAGCCGTCCGGGCGGTGGTGGAACCACTCCGGGTGCTTCTCCACCCACGGGTGGTCCGGCGAGCACTGGAGCGCGAAGTCGAGCGCGACCTCCAGGCGCAGCTCGCGGGCGCGCGCCACGAAGGCGTCGAAGTCCTCGATCGTGCCCAGGTCCGGGTGGACCGCGTCGTGGCCGCCCTCCGGGGAGCCGATCGCCCACGGCACGCCGACATCGCTCGGGCTCGCCGACAGCGCGTTGTTGGGGCCCTTGCGGTGGGTGGTGCCGATGGGGTGGATCGGCGGGAGGTAGACGACGTCGAAGCCCATCGCCGCGATGGCCGGAAGGCGTTCGGCCGCGGTGCGGAACGTGCCTGGTTTCGTGCGGCCCCGGACCTTCTTCACGCCCTCCGAGCGCGGGAAGAACTCGTACCAGGAGCCGAACAGCGCCCGCTCGCGCTCCACCCGGAGCGGCAACGCGGGCGAGGAGCTGACCAGTTCGCGCAGCGGATGCCGCGTCAGCGCCTCGGTCACCTGCGGGGCGAGCGCGGCCGCGAGCCGGGCGGTGGCCGGCCGGGACTCGTCCCGGAGCGCGTCGGCGGCCGCGAGGACGGCCTCGCGGCCGCCGCCCTTCTTCGGGACGCCCTTCGCGGCGCGTTCATGCAGCTCGGCGCCCTCGGCGAGGACCAGGGCGACGTCCATCCCGGCCGGGATCTTGATCTTCGCGGCGTGCCGCCAGGTCGCCAGCGGGTCGCTCCACGCCTCGACGGTGTACGTCCACAGCCCCTCGGCGTCCGGCGTGACCTCGGCGCCCCACCGGTCGGTGCCGGGGGCCAGTTCACGCATCGGGATCCAGGGGCCGGGACGGCCCGACGGGCCGCGCAGCACGACATTGGCGGCGACGGCGTCGTGGCCCTCGCGGAAGACGGTGGCGGTGACCTCGAAGGTCTCCCCGGCCACCGCCTTCGCGGGGCGGCGGCCGCAGTCGACCAGAGGGCGGACGTCCAGTACGGGAATGCGTCCCATGAGCGGATTCACAGCATCACCTGAGGGGGTACGGGGGTGCGGGTGGTGGTGCGCTCTTTGTAGCTCCGTCGACGGCTGGCGGGTTGCGGGCATGGCCGCTCCTGTGCGCGTTCACTCGGATGGCGGGTCTACGGATGTACGTACGGGGGGTCGTACGGGACGTACGTACGGGGTCACTCGGGGTGTACCGGGGGAGCCTTCCACCTGTTCCGGGTGGGCAATCCGGCGCTTTGTTAACTACTCGGGCGTAGTCCCGCGGGCAAGCGCCCGGACACAGGAAACCGGCCCCGTCCCCGTGGGACGAGACCGGCTCGCGATTTCTGGCGGAAAGTCAGCCCTGTGCCGAGGGCGACTGCTCCTCCGCCTCGCCGGACCACATCTGCCACGGCTGGCGGGTCACCCACTCCTCCACGGGGGCCGTCGGCACCCCGAGCACGTCCGCCGACACTCCGTCGTCGGCCGCGAGCAGCAGCGGGTCGGCGCCCGTCGCCATGTAGTGGTAGATCCCCGCGACGCCCGCCGCCGTCTCCGGGCCGAGCAGCTGGGCGAGCCCGCGCTCGAACACCTCCGGAGGCAGCTGCAGATACCGCACCGCCCGGCCGAGACCACGTCTGAAAGCCGCCGCCAGCTCGTCGCCCGTCAGCGACCGCGCCCCGCCGATGTCGAAGGTACGGCCCTCCAGACCCTCGCCGGTCAGCGCCGCGTGCACCGCCTCCGCCAGGTCCCGGTGCGAGAGCCAGGCCGTCGGCGTGGACGCGGGCAGCGGGTAGGCGAGGACACCCTCGTTCACCAGGGCCGGTCCGTTCCACGGCGAGAACAGGTTGTCCAGATAGACGGGCGGCCGTACGACGACCAGCGGGACCCCGCTGCCCCGCAGCTCCTCCTCGGCGATCCGCCGGGTCTCGAACGCGGCGACCGAGGTCGGACCGTGCGGGATTCGGGTGTTGGTGTTGAGGACCAGGCGCACGGTCCCGGCCGCGAGCGCCGCGAACGCCACGTTCCTCGCGTAGGCGCGGATCCGCTCCGGCTCGTACACCAGCGGCAGGGTCACCACCCCGTGCGTCGTCCCCTCGAAGAGCCGCCGCACGTCCGCCGGTCTGGCCAGGTCGCCCGCCACGAACAGGGCGCCGGGCAGCGGCGGCCGGTCGCCCGCCGGGCGCCGGGTGAGGGTCCGCACCCGATGGTGCCGTTCGAGGAGCAGACGCGCGATCGCGCCGCCCTGGAAGCCGGTCGCTCCCACGACCGCGACCCGCATCGGAATCTGACTGGACATGTGTCGTAGAGGCCCTTCGGTAGGGTGTGGTGGCTGCCATGACGTCTCTCTCAGGCTGGCGGCGGCGGCTCACACCGTTCAATTAACAAACCGGGGCGGAAGTTGAAGGATCGTCCATGGACACCGTGGCAACCGACCGTGACGACCGGCGTGAGGAAGACGAGGCCGAGGACCTCCTGAGCGAACTGCTCAAACCGCTCCGCCTCACCGGCGTCTTCGACAGCCGCTGGCACGTCCGCGCACCCTGGGCCATCGAGGGCGACGCGGAGCAGAGCTGTGCCGTGCTGCACTACATCGTGGAGGGCGGCTGCTGGATCACCGGCGACGGCCGTACGCCGCTGGAGCTGCACGCGGGCGACCTGATCGTCTTCCCCACGGGCAGCGCCCACCGGCTCTCCGACCGGCCCGACCGCCAGGGCGTGCCGCTGCGGGCCGTGCTGCCCGAGCGCAGGCCCGGCACGTCCGGGGAGATACGTATCGACGGCTCCGGCGCCGTGAGCCGGCTGCTGTGCGCCGGGCTCCACTACGACGCCAGTGCCGCGAGCGGGCTCTACACCTCGCTGCCCTGGGCGCTCGTCCTGGACGGCGCCCAGGTCGACCGCGAGCCGCTGCTCCGCGACACCCTGCGGCTGCTCGCCTCGCCCGACCGGCCCGTCGGCCCCGGGGACCGGCTCATCACTCTGCGTGCCTTCGAGATGGCCCTCGTCCTCGCGCTCCGGCCGTTGCTGCGCGACCTCGCGGACAACCCGACCTCGCTGCCGCTGCTCCGGCACCCCGGCATCAGCCAGGCGGTGGTGATGATCGCGACCCGGTTCGCCCAGCCCTGGACCATCGACTCCCTCGCCCGCGAGGTCGGCATGTCCCGCTCGGCGTTCACCGCGGCCTTCCGCGAGCTGGTCGGCGAGTCCCCGGCCCGGCACCTCACCTCGCGGCGGATGCAGGAGGCCGCCCGGCTGCTCGCGGAGACCTCCCTGCCGCAGTCCGCCGTCCCCTCCCGGGTCGGCTATCAGAGCGCCGTCGGCTTCCACCTCGCGTTCCGCAAATGGTTCGGGATGACGCCGGGGGAGTACCGGGCGGGGGAGTGCCACGCCGCCTGATCGGCACAAAAGCCGCGTGAACGCACCCTGACTGGCCGGTTCTTAAGGACCGCTGGACGGACGTTCATTGCCTCGTGCGTACCGGCCGTGAAGGCTCGGGACCGGCAACCAGCCGTGACGTACGAGGAGAGGCGATATCACCGTGACGAGGTCGGGGCAGGAGTATCTGGAGGCGCTGCGCGACGGGCGCGAGATCTGGCTCGACGGAGAACGGATCAAGGACGTCACCGCGCACCCCGCCTTCCGGGCCACCGCGGGATCCTTCGCCGGACTTTTCGACCTCGCACACGACTCCGCGCACACGCCGGCGCTCGTGTCGGGCGGAGTGCACCGCGCGTACGCCGTGCCCCGCTCCTACGAGGACCTGGTCGCACGCCGCCGGGCGTACAAGGTGTGGGCGGAGGCGAGTTACGGCTTCCTGGGCCGTACCCCCGACTACATGGCGTCCGGGGCCGCAGGGTTCGCCGCCGCGCCGGAGGTCTTCACCACGGAGGGCTTCGACGGCGCCGAGAACGCCCTCGCCTACCACCGCAGGCTCGCGGAGGGCGGGCTCTACAGCGCGTTCACCATCACCGACCCCGCCTGCGAGGGCGTGCGGGTCGTCGCGGAGCGCGACGGAGGGATCGTGGTGCGGGGCGCCAAGACGATCGGTACCGGGGCCGTCTTCGCCGACGAGATCCTGGTCGGCACGATCGAGCCGCTCGCGCCGGAGGACACCGAGCGGGCCGTCACCTTCTCGGTCCCGGTGGACACCCCCGGCCTCAAGCTGATCTCCCGGACCTCCTACGAGGAGCGGGCCCGGTCCGTCTTCGACCACCCGCTGTCGTCGCGGTACGACGAGAACGACGCGCTGCTCGTCTGCGAGGACGTGTTCGTGCCCTGGGACCGGGTGCTGACCTACCGGGACGTGACGGCGACGGCCGCGATGTGGTGGGAGACCCCGGCATATCTGCACTTCACGCACCAGTCGTCGACCCGCTTCTGGACGAAGCTGGAATTCCTCACCGGCATCGCGATCCTCCTCGCCCGGTCGAACGGCACGGACCGGGTCCCGCAGGTCACCCAGGCGATCGGACGGCTGCTCGGGATGGTCGCCCAGGCCAAGGCGTTCGTCCTCGGCGCGGAGGCGTCGTGGGAGCCGGTCGCCGGCGGGCGCGGCGCGGTGCGGCCCGGGCAGGAGATCTCCTTCGCGCAGCGGATCATGGCCGGTGAGCTGTACCCGCGTGCGGTGGCGGACATCAAGCTGCTCGCGGGCGGCGCGATCATCCAGACCCCGGCGAGCGGCCGCGATCTGCTCCACCCCGAACTGGGCCCGCTGCTCCGCCGGTACGTCCGCACGCCGGGCGACCCGGCCGAGGACCGGCTCAAGCTCCTCAAGCTGGCGTGGGACGCCCTGGGCTCGGAATTCGCGGGCCGTCACGAGCAGTACGAACGCTTCTACCAGGGCGCCCCGCACGTCTACCTCACGATGCAGACCTGGGCGGGCGCGGCCGACACCTGCGAGACCCTGGCACGCACGTGCCTGGAGAGCTACGACCTGGGCACGAGCAAGTGAGGGCGCGTCGGGCGGCGAGCGTGGCGGGCACGGCGGGCATCGTGCCGGGCCGTGGGCCGGGGGCGCGGCGTGGGGAGTCGGATCCCGGCTGGGGCCTGGATCCCGGCTGGGGCCGGCGTCCCGTCGGCATGTCCCCGGCCGTGGGGGGTGTGGCGTGAAGGCGGGGCGTGGCTCCCGTGGTGCTCTTTCGCTGCTCGCCGCCACGCAGCTGCTGCTGATCCTCGACACCGCGGTCGTCAACGTCGCGCTGCCCTCCGTCGGGCAGGAGCTCGGGGCGGGGTCCGCCGCGTTGTCGTGGGTGGCCAACGCGTATCTCATCGCGTTCGGCGGGCTGTTGCTCCTCGGCGGGCGCGCCGCCGACCTGCTCGGGCACCGCCGGGTGTTCCTCGCCGGGCTCGGCCTGCTCGCCGCCGCCTCAGCGCTCGGCGGACTCGCGCCGAACGCGGGCGTCCTGGTCGCCGCCCGGGCCGCGCAGGGCGTCGGCGCCGCGTTCGCCGCGGCCGCCGCCTTCGCCCTGCTGCTCGTCCTCTTCCCCGACGGGCCCGCGCGGCACAGGGCGCTCGGCGCGTTCGCCGCGATGGGCGGCCTGGGCGGTGTCCTCGGCACCGTGCTCGGCGGAGTCCTCACCGACCTCCTCGGCTGGCGCTCCACCCTCTGGCTCAACGTCCTCGCCGCAGCTCTGCTCGGCGCCCTCGTCCCGCGCCTCCTGGACGGGCGCACCCCGAAGGCCGAGGACCGTCGTCGCTTCGACCTCGCCGGCGCCCTCACCGTCACCGCCGGCCTCGCGCTCGTCGCGTACGCCCTCGTCGACGCCGCCGGCCACGGCTGGCTGTCCGCGCCCACACTCGGCACGGGCTGCGCCGGACTCCTGCTCCTGGCCGTGTTCGCCGTCGTCGAGACCCGCGCCGCCCGGCCCCTCGTGCCGCCCGCCGTCCTCGCGCGCCCCGCGCTCCGGCTCGCCAACATCCTCAGCGCCCTCGCCCAGATGACGCTGTTCCCGATGTTCTTCCTGGTGAGCCTCCATCTGCAGAGCGTCCTCGGGTACACGCCCCTCGGCGGCGGCCTCGGCCTGCTGCCGCTCTCCCTGGTGGTCGTCGCGGTCGCCCCGCAGACCGGCCGGCTCATCTTCCGGATCGGCCTGAACCGGACCATGACCCTCGGCTTCACGCTGCTGTGCGCCGGCACCGTCTGGCTCGCCCTGGCGCTCCGTGCCGACGGCACCTTCGCGACCACCGTCCTCGCGCCCAGCCTGCTCCTCGGCGCCGCCCTGCCGCTGGTCATGGTCACCACCAACGTGGCCGCCACCGCCGACGCCGCCCCGGAGGAGACCGGGCTCGCCTCCGGACTCGTCAACACCGCCCAGCAGTTCGGCTCCGTGCTCGGACTCGCCGTCCTGGTGGCCGTCGCCACCACCCGTACCGACGCGGCCACCGCGGCCGCGCAGACCGACGGCTTCCGGGCCGCTCTTCTCGTCGGCGGGGCCTTCGCCGCCGTCGCAGCGGTGACCTGCCTACGCTTGCGCCTGCCCACGCCCACCCCGGCGCCGCCACGTCAGGGACGCGTGACCGAACCACGGTGAGCACGGTGACCACGTAGACCCGGCGAGTTGGCCCCAGGGCGCCGCTGGTGTCGTACGGGAAGATCGCGCGCGGGCCTCGAGGAACGAGGGGCCCCCGCACGAGCGACCGACGATGCCCGCGCGAGGCGCCCGAAGGTGAACGCGCCCCAAAATAGAGGGGGCATTTCCGTTGGCCCTGTACGACCTTGTCGCGCCCCGGCTGGAGGAACGCGGAGATCCGCGTTACCGCATAGCCGACATACGCGCCGCCGACCCGCTCGGCGCCGACGCACTGTTGGCGGCGGTGCCGGGAATGAACGAGCGCGGCGATGTGGCCGCGCTGACCGTCGCCCTGCGGGCTCTCGTCCCGGAACGGGAGCTGGCGGCCGAGTGGAGCGTGATCGACGCCCTCGCGGCCATGCGGGACCTCGGCCTCCTGCTCGGCTCGCTGAAACGCCACGGCGTCCAGCCCACGGCCGCCGTACCGGAGGTCCTGCCGATCCTCGAACTCCTCGGGCGACGCACGGACATGGTGCCCCGCGACACCGTCCACCACTACACGACGTGGAACCCGCTCGGCCCGCGCCAGCGCATGTACACCGGCGACGCCATGGAGGCCCGGCTCCAGGACGCCGTCCGCATGGCGTTCCCCGGCCTCGTCGCCGCCCTCGACAGCTGCGCGCGCCTCGCGACGCTCGAACCGTACGACCCCGGCTTCGCGGTCGCCCTCGACCGCATCGCCCACCACGTCCAGTCGATCGTCGACGCCATCGACTTCACCGTCGCCCACGTCAGCCCGGAGTACTTCGCCCTGACCCTGCGCCCGTACTTCGAGGAGGTCGAGGTCGACGGGCGCGACTACCTCGGCCCCGCCGCCGCCCAGGTCCCGCTCTGGCTCGTCGACCTGACGCTCTGGCAGTGCGACCGCTCCGACCCGGCCTACGACAGGTTCCTCGCCGAGTCCGTCCAGTACAGCCTGCCGTCCTGGCGGGACTTCCACGCCCGGCACGCGGGCAAGGTCTCCGCCGTCAGCAAGCTCTCGGCCGCCGTCAGCTGGGAGAGCGGCCACCGCCTGCCCCCGCAGCTGACCGCCTCCGCCCTCGCGCTCGGCCGGGTCCTGAAGATCCTCAAGACCTTCCGCGCCCGCCACATCGGCATCGCCCGCAAGGCCTACGCGGAGGACGTGCGGCTGTACGAGGAGGGCAGCGGCGGCGCGCCCGTCGCCCTGCTGCGCTCGATACTCGACCTGACCAGGGACAACGACACGCTGGTGCGCCGCGCGGCGCAGGGCGCGTCCGGAGCGGCGCGCACCGGCGCACGGGCCCACGCCCCCGCCGCGGCGCACCGAGGGGGAGCGTGATGACGATCCCGCCCCCGCACCCAGGTGCCGGACCGCTCCACATCGTCGTCGCCGGCGGCGGCATCGCCGGGCTCACCACCGCCCTCGCCCTGCACGCCGCCGGATTCGACCGCGTCACCGTCGTGGAGTCCGTCCGCGACAGCCGTCCGGTCGGCGCCGGACTCAACCTGATGCCCGTCGCCGTCCGTGAACTGGACGCGCTCGGCCTGCTCCCCCGCCTCGAAGCCGGTGCGCTGCGCACCCGCGAACTGCGCTACTACCACCGCTCCGGCGGCCTGATCTCCCGGGAACCCCGAGGGCTCGGCGCCGGCTACCGCTGGCCCCAGCTCTCCCTGCACCGCGCCCACCTCCAGGAGGTCCTGGCCGAGGCGGTACGGGAACGGCTGGGCGCCGCCGCCCTGGTGAGCGGCGTGCGGGTGACCGGCGTGGAGCCACTGCCCGACGGCCGCCCGCGCATCCAGCTGATCCACCGCGACGGCGCCCTCCGGGGCCGGGGCTCCCTCGAACCGGACGTCCTCGTCGGCGCCGACGGCATCCGCTCGGCCGTCCGGGCGTCGCTCAACCCGGGCGAGGGAGCCCCGCCGTGGAACGGGACGCTGGTGTGGCGGGGCGTCTCGCGGATGCCCGCCCGGTCCGTCGGCACCTTCATGCTCATCGCGGGCGACGACCGGCAGAAGGCCGTCGTCTATCCGATGAGCCCGCCCTCGGGCCCCTTCCGCGAGGTCCTGGTCAACTGGGCCCTCGCCCGCCCCGCCGACACGGCGGACGAGCAGTACCTCGGCGACTGGAACCGGCCGGTCCCCGTGGAGACGTTCCTGCACCACTACGAGGGCTGGGAGTTCGGCGGCGTCAGCGTCCCCGAGGTGCTCAGGGCCGCCACCGCCGCCCACGAGTACCCGATGGTCGACCGCGAGCCCCTCGCGCGGTGGAGCCACGGCCGAACCACCCTCATCGGCGACGCGGCCCACGCGATGTACCCGATCGGCTCCAACGGCGCGACGCAGTCCATCCTCGACGCGCGCGCCCTCGCACACTCCCTCGCGCTCCACCGCGACCCGGCCGAGGCCCTCGCCGCCTACGAAGCGGCCCGCAGGCCCGTCACCACCGAACTCCAGCGCGCGGGCCGACGCCTCGGCCCGGAGGTCGTCATCAACCTGGCGCACCAGCGGGCCCCGCACGGCTTCACCGACATCCACCAGGTGATCCCCGCCGCCGAACTGGCCGACATCGCCGCGCGCTACGCCGCCACCGGCGCCGCCGACCCGACCACCGTCAACCAGGGCTCGCCTTACCAGGTGCGGCCCGGAGGCCGGCCGGTCGGCGCGCCGCGCTGACGCCCTCCCGGGCCACGGCACCACCCCCGCGCGCCGTGGCCCGGGAGAGCGGGGTGCCTTACCTTCGGTGGATGGACAACCGACTGCACAGCGTGGTGCGTCGGCTCCGCTCCGTACTCGCCTGCGAAGGTGGAACGCGTGAAGGCAATCCGTCGATTCACCGTGCGTCCCGTCCTCCCCGACACCCTTCGACCCCTGACCGACCTGGCGCGGAACCTGCGCTGGTCCTGGCACGACCCGACCCGGGAGCTCTTTCGCTCCGTCGACCCCGACCACACCGGCCGCGCGGGCGACCGCCGCGCCGACGACCTCGACCCGGTCCGGCTGCTCGGCTCCGTCTCCGCCGCCCGGCTCGCCGCCCTCGCCGGCGACGAGGAGTTCCTGGCCCGGCTGCGCGCCGCGGCCGAGGACCTCGACCACTACCTGAACGCGCCCCGCTGGTACCAGGAGCAGCAGGAACAGCGGACCGGCAACGGCAAGCTGCCCGCCTGCATCGGCTACTTCTCGCCCGAGTTCGGCGTGGCGGCGGCCCTGCCCCAGTACTCCGGCGGTCTCGGCATCCTCGCCGGTGACCACCTGAAGGCCGCCAGCGACCTCGGCGTCCCGCTCGTCGGCGTCGGCCTGCTCTACCGGCACGGCTACTTCCGCCAGTCGCTCTCCCGCGAGGGCTGGCAGCAGGAGCACTACCCCGTCCTCGACCCGGGCGAGCTGCCCGTCACCCTGCTGCGCGAGAGCGACGGCACCCCCGCCCGGATCACCCTCGCCCTGCCCGGCGGCCGCGGGCTGCACGCCCACATCTGGACCGCGCAGGTCGGCCGCGTACCGCTGCTGATGCTCGACTCCGACGTCGAAGGGAACGCGCCCGCCGAACGCGGGGTCACCGACCGCCTCTACGGCGGCGGCAGCGAGCACCGGCTGCTCCAGGAGATGCTGCTCGGCATCGGCGGTGTCCGCGCCGTCCGTACGTACTGCCGGCTCACCGGCACCCCCGCGCCCGAGGTCTTCCACACCAACGAGGGCCACGCCGGCTTCCTCGGTCTGGAACGGATCCGGGAACTCGCGGGGGAGGGCCGTGACTTCGACGCGGCCCTGGAGACCGTCCGTGCCGGGACGGTGTTCACCACCCACACGCCCGTGCCCGCCGGCATCGACCGCTTCGAGCGGAGCCTCGTCGCCCGCCACCTCGGCGAGGACGGCGAGCTGCCGGGCGTCGACGTCGGCCGGATCCTCGCCCTCGGCGACGAGACCCCGCTCGGCGGCGAACCCGGGCTCTTCAACATGGCGGCGATGGGCCTGCGGCTCGCCCAGCGGGCCAACGGCGTCTCCACCCTCCACGGGTCCGTCAGCCGTGCGATGTTCGGCGGTCTGTGGCCGGGATTCGACCCGGAGGAGGTGCCGATCGGCTCGATCACCAACGGCGTCCACGCGCCGACCTGGACCGCCCCCGAGGTCGGCCGCCGCGCCGAGGAGGCCGACGACCGGGAGCTGTGGGAGCTGCGGCGGACCCTGCGCGAACAGCTCGTGACCGAGGTACGGGAACGGGTGCGCGCCTCCTGGCGGCAGCGGGGAGCCGGGGCCACCGAACTCGGCTGGACCGACTCCGTCCTGGACCCGGACGTGCTCACCATCGGCTTCGCGCGCCGCGTCCCCTCGTACAAGCGGCTCACGCTGATGCTGCGCGATCCCGACCGCCTGCGGGCGCTGCTGCTGCACCCCGAGCGGCCCGTGCAGCTCGTCGTGGCGGGCAAGGCGCACCCGGCCGATCATGGCGGGAAACGGCTGGTGCAGGAGCTGGTGCGGTTCGCCGACGACCCGCGCGTGCGGCACCGGATCGTCTTCCTGCCCGACTACGGCATGGCGATGGCGCGCAAGCTCTACCCCGGCTGCGACGTCTGGCTCAACAACCCGCTGCGCCCGCTGGAGGCCTGTGGCACGAGCGGGATGAAGGCCGCCCTCAACGGCTGCCTCAACCTCTCGGTCCTCGACGGCTGGTGGGACGAGTGGTTCGAGCCCGACTTCGGCTGGGCGATCCCCACCGCGGACGGCGCGGCCGCCTCGGACGAGGAGCGCCGCGACGACCTGGAGGCGGCCGCGCTCTACGAGCTGATCGAGCGCCGGGTCGCGCCCCGCTTCTACGACCGGGGCGCGGACGGGGTGCCGGTCCGCTGGACGGCGATGGTCCGCAGGACGCTGCGGGACCTCGGCCCGAAGGTGCTCGCCGACCGCATGGTGCGGGAGTACGTCGAGAAGCTGTACGCCCCGGCGGCCCTGGCCCACCGGGCGCTGGCGCCCGCCCCGGCGCCCGCGCGGGAGCTGTCGGCGTGGAAGTCCCGGGTGCGGGGCGGCTGGCCGAAGGTCGCCATCGACCACATCGAGGTGGGCGAACTCGGCGAGGACCTGGCGGACGCGGAGCTCGGCGCGACGGCGGCGGTACGGGTCCGGGTGGCGCTCGGCGAACTGGGGCCGGACGACGTGGAGGTGCAGGCGGTGGCCGGCCGGGTCACCCCCGACGACGCGCTCGTGGAGACCCGCACGTGCGTGCTGAAGCCCTCGGGCGGCCCGGACCTGGAGGGCAGGCTGCTCTACGAGGGCTCGCTCGTCCTGGACCGTACGGGCTGCTTCGGCTGCACGGTCCGGGTGCTGCCGGCGCATCCGCTGCTCGCCTCGGCGGCGGAGCTCGGTCTGGTGACCCTGCCGACGGAGGCGACGGGGGAGGGGGCCGGGGTGCTCCTGAGGTGAGGCGCCCGAGGTCTTGACGTGTCCATGGGGTGCCCTTAAGTTCCTCGCTCGACACGGAGTTCAATCCTCCGTCCGGCGTTCACATACAGGAACGAAAGGCACCCCCCGCATGCGCCTCAGAGCCCTGGTTCTCGCCCTCGCGGCGGCCGTCGCCGTCTCCCTGCCCGTCGCGTCGGTCGCCGCGCCCGCCCCGGAGGCCGCGGCGCCGCGGCCCGCCCCGCTCCAGGTGGCGGCCCCCGCGGCGCCCGCGGCCTTCACCCACCCCGGTGTCGTCGTCTCCCGCCCCCAACTCGACTTCGTCCGGTCGAAGGTGCAGGCGGGCGCGCAGCCCTGGAAGGCCGCGTACGACCAGATGATGGCGAGCCCGTCCGCCTCCCTGACCCGGGCGCCCAAGCCCCGCGCGATCGTCGAGTGCGGCTCGTCGTCCAACCCCAATTACGGCTGCACCGACGAGCGGCAGGACGCGGTCGCCGCGTACACCCAGGCGCTGGCCTGGTACATCACCCGCGACTCCCGCCACGCCAGGAAGGCGATCGAGATCATGGACGCCTGGTCGGCCGTGATCACGGACCACACCAACTCCAACGCCCCGCTCCAGACCGGCTGGGCGGGCTCCTCCTGGCCCCGCGCCGCCGAGATCATCAAGTACACCTACACCGGCGGCTGGGCGAACTCGGGCCGCTTCGCGACCATGCTGCGCGACGTCTACCTGCCCGAGGTCATCAACGGCGCGGCGACCAAGAACGGCAACTGGGAACTCATCATGACCGAGGCCGCGATCGGCATCGCGGTCCACCTGGAGGACCGCGCGGCCTACGACAAGGCCGTCAGGACCTACCTCGGCCGGGTCCCCGCGTACATCTACCTGTCCTCGGACGGCTCCACGCCGAAGCCGCCGCCGAACAGCAGCATCGACACGCGCGACGAGATAGTGAAGTACTGGCAGGGCCAGTCCACCTTCGCCGACGGCCTCTCCCAGGAGACCTGCCGGGACTTCGGCCACACCGGCTGGGGCCTCGCCGCCGCCGTTCACACCGCCGAGACCAGCCGCATCCAGGGCGCGGACCTCTACCCCCAGGTGTCCGAGCGGCTGCGGCACGCGCTCGGCTTCCACACGACGTACGAGAACGGCACGGCGGTCCCGTCCTGGCTCTGCGGCGGCGCGGTGAAGAAGGGCCTCGGACGCGTGACGGAGATGGGCTACAACGCCCTCAACGGCCGTATGGGGATCTCCATGACCAACACCCGGATCTACACCGAGGGGCACCGGCCCTCCGGCACCGACAACTACTTCGTCTCCTGGGAGACGCTGACCCACGCGGCGAACCCGAACTGACGCCGATGCGGCGCCCGGCCGCTCGGCGGACGCGCGGACGCCCGGAGGGAAGGTTCCCTCCGGGCGTCCGTGGACCGTGGGGCTTACGGGAAGGTCAGCTTGAAGCTGTTGATGTAGCCGGTGTCGACCGAGGCCTTGTCCTGGACGCGGAGCTTCCAGGCGCCGTTGGCGACCTCCGAGGAGGCGTTCACGGTGTAGGTCTGGACGAGGTTGTCGGCGCTGCCGCCGGAGCGGTTGTGCAGGTTGTAGACCGAGCCGTCGGGGGCGACGAGGTCGACGACGAGGTCACCGCGGTAGGTGTGGACGATGTTCACGTCCACCTTGAGGGTGGAGGGCGCGTTGCCGGTGATGCCGGTGACGTTGACCGTCGAGGTCACCGCGGCGCCGTTGTCCGGGATGGACACGTCGGCCGCGTTCTCGAAGACCTTGCCGGGCTGCGGGTTGCCGCCGCCGGGGCGCGCGCCCACGTTGATGCCGGCCCAGGCGTGCTCGACGGCGAGGACCTCGGGGCTGCCGGCGCCGTAGAGCTCGGTGGCCACCGCGACCGTACCGGTGCGGGCACCGGCGTAGTTCGTGTTGGAGCTGAACTTCGTGGTGAGCGCCTTGAACCAGATCAGCGCGGCCTTGTCCCGGCCGATGCCGGTGACGGGCAGCCCGTCGGAGGTCGGCGAGTCGTAGTTCACGCCGTTGACGGTCTTCGCGCCGCTGCCCTCGGAGAGCAGGTAGAACCAGTGGTTCGCCGGACCCGAGGAGTAGTGGACGTCGATGGAGCCGAGGCCCGAGTACCAGGCGTCCTTGGACGAGCCGTCCTTGCTCGGCTTGTCCATGTACCGCAGCGGGGTGCCGTTGCCACGGATGTCGATCTTCTCGCCGACCAGGTAGTCGCCCTTGTCCTGGGCGTTGTTGGCGTAGAACTCGACGGCCGCCGCGAAGATGTCCGAGGTGGCCTCGTTCAGGCCGCCGGACTCACCGCTGTAGACGAGCTTCGCGGTGTTCGAGGTGAGGCCGTGCGTCATCTCGTGCGCGGCCACGTCGATGGAGGTGAGCGGCTTGGTGTTGTTCGCGCCGTCGCCGTACGTCATGCAGAAGCAGGAGTCGGACCAGAAGGCGTTGACGTACGCGTTGCCGTAGTGGACCCGGGAGTAGGGCGCGACACCGTCGCCCCGGATGCCGTTGCGGCCGTGCACGTTCTTGTAGTAGTCCCAGGTGAGAGCGGCGCCATAGTGCGCGTCGGCGCCGGCGGTCTCCAGGTTCTGCGGGGTGCCGTCGCCCCAGACGTCGTCGGCACCGGAGAAGAGCGTCCCGGTGCCGGACGTGCCGCGGTTGAGGTTGTACGTCTTGTGGTTGCCGCGGGCGGCGTCGGTCAGGGTGTACGGGCCCGTGCCGGACGAGCCGAGGGTCACCTGGCCGCTGTACTGGGTGTTGCCGGTGCCGTTGTGGACGGCCTGCCACTCGTACAGCTTCGCGCCGGTGGTGGCGTCGGTGACGACGTGCAGCTCGTTCGGCGTGCCGTCGTGCTGGAGGCCGCCGACGACGGTCTCGTACGCGAGGACCGGCGAACCCTGCGCCATCCAGACGACCTTGCGCGGGGCGCGCTCGGCCGCGGTCTCCTTGGAGCCCTCCGCCCTGGCCTCGGCGACCGCCTGCTTCTCGGCCGCGGCCGGGGCGACGTCGGCGGTCACGTCGACGTTCTTCAGCTCCGCGCGGGAGGCCTTGGTGACGCCCTGGGTCACGCCGGCCTTGGACTCGGCGACCACCAGGTCACCGCCGAGGACGGGGAGTCCGGCGTAGGTGCGCTCGTAGCGCGTGTGGGTCGTGCCGTCGCGGTCCTGGACCACGTCGCGGACGACGAGCTTCTCCTGGGCGCCGAGGCCGAGGGACTTGGCGGTGGCCGCCTTGTCGGCGTCGGCCGCGCGTATCAGCGCGGTGCGCTGGGCGGGGCTGAGGTCGGCGGGGAGCTTGCCGGGGTTGGTGGCGATGCCGGCCTGGGCCTTCGGGGCGGCGGGGGTGTCCGCGGCGGTCGCGGCACCGGTCTGGACACCGACGGCGATCATGGCGGCGGCAGCGATCAGAGCGCCGGTCGCGGTGGCGCGACGGCTGGGCGTGGATCTCACGCAGACTCCTTTTGCGAGGGGGGTACCGGACGGCTGGGTGGGTCGTCCGGGCGGTGCAAACAGAGCTGTGGAGCACGAACTCTCATACGAGTCGGGGAGAGAGTGGCAGCTGTGACCGCCATCTGTCAGGAGCGTGTCAACAAGTTGGCCGGAATTCGTCCGGAGCTCGAAGCCGCGCGTTCGTTAACCGGACGTTTCGTCGATCATGGCCACGGCGCCGACCGGCGTTCTCCCGGGCCCGCTCGCGACGGGCGAGCGCGTCCTACCCGCGCTCCACCGGGCCGGGCGGGCCTCAACCCACCAGGCTGTCCCGCCACGCCCGGTGGAGCGTCGCGAACCGGCCCTCGTCGCGGACCAGTTCCGACGGCGGGCCGTCCTCGACGATCCGGCCGCCCTCCATCACGAGCACCCGGTCCGCGATCTCCACCGTCGACAGGCGGTGGGCGATCACCACCGCCGTGCGGCCCGCCAGGACGGTGTCCATGGCCCGCTGCACCGCCCGTTCACCGGGCACGTCCAGGGAGCTGGTCGCCTCGTCCAGGATCAGTACCGCCGGGTCCGCGAGCAGGGCGCGGGCGAAGGCCACCAACTGCCGCTGACCGGCCGAGATCCGGCCGCCCCGCTTCCGTACGTCCGTGTCGTAGCCGTCCGGCAGCCCCGCGATGAAGTCGTGCGCGCCGATCGCCTTCGCCGCCCGCTCGATCTCCTCCCGGGTCGCGTCCGGCCGCCCGATCGCGATGTTCTCGGCGACGGTTCCGGAGAAGAGGAACGCCTCCTGGGTCACCATCACCACGCCCCGCCGCAGTTCGGGCGTCGCCAGCTCACGGAGGTCGACCCCGTCGAGCAGCACCCGTCCCTGCGTCGGGTCGTAGAACCGGGCCAGCAGCTTGGCCAGCGTCGACTTGCCGGCGCCCGTGGAGCCGACGACCGCGACCGTCTGCCCCGCCGGGATCGTCAGGTCGAAGCGGGGGAGCACCTCGCCCCCGGTCCGGTACGCGAACCGCACCCCGTCGAAGACGACCTCCCGGCCGGGGCGCCCGCCCCGGGCCGCCGGAAGCTCCCTCGGCGCGGCGGCCTCCGGCACCCCGGGCTCCTGCGCGAGCAGGCCCGCGATCTTCCCGAGGGACGCGGCCGCCGACTGGTAGGAGTTGAGGAACATGCCGAGCCGGTCGATCGGGTCGTAGAGCCGCCGCATGTACAGCACCGCCGCCGCGAGCACACCCAGCTCCAGCGTCCCGCCCGCCACCCGGTACGCGCCCCACAGACACATGCCGGCCACGGCCGTGTTCGCGACGAGCCGGGAGCCGACGACATAGCGGGCCATCTCCAGGAGCGCGTCGCCGTTGGAGCGCTCGTGCCGGTGGTTGAGCCCGGCGAACTCGGCGTCGTTGGCCCGCTCCCGGCGGAACGCCCGTACCGGCCGGATCCCGTTCATCGTCTCCGCGAACTTCACGATCACGCCCGCGATGGCCGTGGACCGCTCGGCGAAGACGACGGCCGAGCGCCGCTGGTAGAGCCGCACCAGCAGATACAGCGGGACGAAGGAGGCGACGGCGACCGCCCCGATGCCCAGGTCCAGCCAGAGCAGCATCGCCGAGATGTACACGAACGCGAGGACGACGCCGATCAGCTCCTGGAGCCCCTCGGAGAGCAGCTCGCGCAGCGACTCCACGTCGGTGGTGGACCGGGAGATGAGCCGGCCCGAGGTGTACCGCTCGTGGAAGTCGACGCTGAGCACCTGCGCGTGACGGAAGATCCGCCCGCGCAGATCCAGCAGCACGTCCTGGTTGACGCGGGCGGCGCGGCGCAGGAAGAGGTACTGGAGGAGCCCGCCGGCCAGGGCGCAGACCAGATACCCGGCGGCGACGGCCACGACGGGCCCGTGGTCACCGTCCCGGAAGGCCGGCACACCCCGGTCGATGGCGTACGCGACGAGCAAGGGCCCCGCCTGCAGGGCCGCCTGCTGGAGCAGCAGCAGGAGCGCGGCGACGGCCACCCGTGCCCGGTGCGCGGAGAGCAGCGACCGCAGCAGGGCCCCGGTGGCACCGGGGGCGGTGGGCAGGTCGTCCCGGTCGAAGGGGTCGCCGCCGGTGGCGACCGCGCCCTTGCCGGTCGTCCTCGTCGGATTCTTCGCAGCCGTCATCGTGTCTCAGCCCCTTCGCCGGACATCAGCCAGGCGTACTCGGCGTTGCTCCGGAGCAGTTCCTGGTGGGTGCCCACCGCCGCGACGCGCCCCTGTGACAGGAGCGCCACCCGGTCGGCGAGCAGGACGGTCGACGGCCGGTGGGCCACGACCAGGGCCGTCGTGTCACGCAGGACCTCGCGCAGGGCGGCCTCCACCAGGGCCTCCGTGTGGACGTCGAGCGCGGAGAGCGGGTCGTCGAGGACCAGGAAGCGGGGCCGGCCGACGACCGCGCGGGCCAGGGCGAGGCGCTGGCGCTGGCCGCCGGAGAGGCTCAGTCCCTGCTCGCCGACCTGGGTGGCCGCACCCTCGGGCAGCGCCGCGACGAACCCGTCCGCCTGGGCCACGGCGAGCGCGCGCCACAGCTCGGGTTCGCCCGCCCCTTCCGCCGCGCCCATCAGGACGTTCTCGCCGACGCTCGCCGAGAAGAGGGTCGGCTCCTCGAAGGCCACCGCGACGAGGGCGCGCAGCCGTTCGCGCTCCATGAGCGTGATGTCCTCGCCGTCGAGCAGGATCCGCCCGCCGGTCGCCTCGTGCAGGCGCGGTACGAGGGCGGTGAGGGTCGTCTTGCCGGAACCGGTCTCGCCGACGAGGGCGAGGGTCTCCCCGGGCCGGATGTGCAGATCGACCCGGTCGAGCACGGGAGGGGCGTCCGGGGGCGCGTCCGGGTAGCGGAAGGTGACGCTCTCGAACCGGACCCCGTCCCGGGCCCCCGGTGGTCCGCCGGCCTCGGCCGGACCGGGCGTCTCCTCCGGCGCGTCCATCACCTCGAAGTACCGCTCCGTCGCCGTCGCCGCCTCCTGGCTCATCGCGAGCAGGAAGCCGATCGACTCCACCGGCCAGCGCAGCGCAAGCGCCGTCGACAGGAAGGCGACGAGCGTGCCCGCCGACAGCCGGCCGTCGGCGACCTGGACGGTGCCGAGCACGAGCGCGGCGCCGATCGCCAGCTCCGGGATGATCGTGATGAGCGCCCAGATCCCGGCGAGCAGCCGCGCCTTGACCAGCTCCGTGCCGCGCAGCCGCTCGGCGAGCGCGCGGAAGGCGAGGGCCTGGCTGCGGTGCCGCCCGAAGCCCTTCACGATCCGGATGCCGAGCACGCTCTCCTCGACCACGGTCGTCAGATCGCCGACCTGGTCCTGGGCGCGGCGCGCGACGACCGCGTACTTCGCCTCGAAGAGCGAGCAGAGGATCACCAGCGGGACGACGGGCGTCAGCAGCACGAGCCCGAGCGTCCAGTCCTGGCCGAGCAGCAGGACGTAACCGGCCAGGATCGTCACGCCGTTGACCACGAGGAAGGTCAGCGGGAAGGCGAGGAACAGCCGGACCAGCATCAGGTCGGTCGTCCCGCGCGAGAGCAGCTGGCCCGACGCCCAGCGGTCGTGGAAGGCGATCGGCAGCCGCTGCAGCCTCCCGTACAGATCCGCCCGCATCCGCGCCTCGACCCCGGCCAGCGGCCGGGCCACCAGCCACCGCCGGAACCCGAAGAGCACGGCCTCCGCGATCCCGAGCAGCAGCAGGTACAGCGCGCCGAGCCAGACCCCGCCGGGGTCGCGGGCGGCGACGGGCCCGTCCACCATCCACTCCAGGACGAGCGGGATGACGAGCGAGAGGCACGAGGCGACGACGGCGACCACGGCCGCCGAGGCCAACCGCACGCGCACCGGCCGGACATAGGGCCACAGGCGCAGCAGGTTCCGAACGGCGGACTTCTTGGTGACAGCGTCTTCTCCGGGCATCACGACCGACCCTACGGTTCACCACTGACACCGCTCACGTGGTTTTCCGCCGCCGGGCCGGCCGCAGGGGTCGGCCGCGCCACCCGGGCGCCCGGGCCCCTCGGTCGTACCGGCCATCAACCGATCGGTTGACCCGAGGTCGAGCGCGATGGCGGATGCCGCCCCTCGGCCGCTCGCGACAGCCTTGAGCCATGCCAATGATCGAAGTACGGGGCCTGCGCAAGGCCTACGGGGACAAGGTCGTCGTCGACGGGGTCTCGTTCGACGTCGACGAAGGAGAGATCTTCGGGATCCTCGGCCCCAACGGAGCCGGCAAGACCACGACCGTCGAGTGTGTCGAGGGGCTGCGGAGGCCGGACGCCGGGACCGTGCGGGTCGGCGGGCTCGACCCCGTCGCGCACCACGCCGACGTCACCCGGATCCTCGGCGTCCAGCTCCAGGAGAGCGAACTCCAGCCGAAGATCACCGTCCGCGAGGCCCTGGAGCTGTACGCCTCCTTCTACGAGCGGCCCGCCGACTGGCGCGGCCTCGTCGAGAGGCTCGGGCTCGAAGGGCAGTTGGGGGCCCGGTTCGGGAAGCTGTCCGGCGGACAGAAGCAGCGGCTCTTCATCGCGCTCGCCCTCGTCGGCGACCCGCGCGCCGTCGTCCTCGACGAGCTCACCACCGGGCTCGACCCGCGCGCCCGGCGCGACACCTGGTCCCTCATCGAGGACGTCCGGGCCGCCGGCGTGACCGTGCTGCTCGTCACCCACTTCATGGAGGAGGCCCAGCGCCTCTGCGACCGGATCGCCGTCATCGACAAGGGCCGCCTCGCCGCGCTCGACACCCCCGACGGGCTGATCGGCCGCGCCACCGCCTCCAAGGTCATCTCCTTCGAGGCCGGAACCCCCCTGGACCCGGCCGAGTTGCGGGCCCTGCCGCAGGTGGCCGGCGTGGAGACCCGCGACGGGCGGACGGTCGTCGAGGGGACCGACGCCACCGTCGACGCCTTCGTCGTCCTCCTCGCCCGCCGGGGCGTCACCGCCCGGCAACTCCGGGTCGTCGACGCCACCCTCGACGACGCCTTCCTCGACCTGACGGGAGCCGACCAGCGATGAGCACCGCCACCACCATGGTCCTCAGGACCGAGGTCCGTCTCTTCACCCGTGAACCCGCCACCCTGTTCTGGGTGATGGTCTCGCCCACCGTCCTCCTCGTGATCCTCGGCCTGATCCCGTCCTTCCGCGAGGCCTCCGCCGACCTCGGCGGCCGCCGCGTCATCGACCTGTACGTCCCCGTCTCCGTCCTCTTCGCCGTGATCATGGCCGGAATCCAAGCCATGCCACCGGTCCTCACCGGCCACCGCGAACGCGGCATCCTGCGCCGGATGTCGACCACCCCGGTCCGCCCGGCCGCGCTGCTCACCGCCCAGATCGTGCTCCACGGGGTCGCGTCGCTGGTCTCCGCCGTCCTCGTCATCGCCGTCGGCCGCGTCGCCTTCGGCGTCCGGCTGCCGCAGGACCTCGCCCCGTACGCCCTCGGGCTGCTGCTCGCCGTCGCCGCCGGTCTGGCCCTCGGAGCCGCCGTCTGCGCCGTCTCCCGTACGCAGAACATCGCCTACGCGGTCGGCTCGGCCGTGTTCTTCCCGGCGATGTTCACGGCAGGCGTCTGGGTTCCGGTGCAGGTGCTGCCCGATATGCTCCGCGGCATCGTGCAGTTCACGCCGTTCGGCGCGGCCTCGCAGGCCCTCGACGCCGCGACGACGGGCGGCGGGACCGCGTGGGTCGCACTGGGGGTGATGGCCCTGTGGACGGTCGTCCTGACCGCGACGGCGGCGCGCTGGTTCCGCTGGGAATGAGGGAGGGGGCGCCGGGGTGATGGCCACGACGGTCGAGGAGCGGTGGCGCCAGTTCTTCCGCTGGGGCCCGTACGGCCTGCTGGCCATCGCGACGGTGCTCGCCGCGACGGCGGCGGACGCCCTCGCCATGGACGGTACGGAGACGGCCGCCGCCACGGCCCTGACCGTCGCCACGCTCGCCCTCCAGATCGGCTGGGACACCTACCAGCGCCGGACGGCCACGCGGCAGGCGCCCGGGACGGACCCGGGCGGCCTGCCCCTGGTCCTCGGCGAACCCGACCGGGCCTCCACCGTCTACTTCACCGTCCGTACCGTCCTCGCCTTCGCGCTCACCTGGTTCAACCCGTTCTTCTCCGTCTTCGCCTGCATCGGCTTCTTCGACTGCCCCCACCTCCTGCCCCGCGGGCTCGTCCGCGCCGGGCTCCTCGTCACCGCCGTCATCATGGCCGGGGCCCAGTCCGGCGGGCTCCCGCCCACCTCGCTCGTCACCTGGGTCGCCTTCGGCGGTCTGTTCGCGCTCAACGCCTTTCTCGCCGTCGTCTTCTCCCACCTCGGTACGAAGGAGGCCGAGAAGGCCGCCGAGCGCGCCGCCACCATCACCGAACTCGCCCGCACCAACGCCCGCCTGGAGCAGGCCCTCGCCGAGAACGCCGCCCTGCAGGCCCAACTCCTGCTCCAGGCCCGCGAGGCAGGGGTCGCCGACGAGCGCCGCAGACTGGCCGCCGAGATCCACGACACCCTCGCCCAGGGGCTGACCGGGATCATCGCCCAGCTCCAGGTCGTCACGGCCACCCCCGACCCCGCCCTCGCCCGCGTCCACGTCCAGCGCGCCGCCGACCTCGCCCGGCACAGCCTCGGCGAGGCCCGCCGCTCCGTACAGAACCTCAGCCCGGTCGCCCTGGAGCACGACTCCCTCCCCGAGGCGCTGGACAAGACCGTCGCGGCCTGGTCCGAACGGACCGGCATCACCACCCGGTTCACCGTCACGGGCACCGAGGAGCCCACCCACGACGAGGTCGCCGCCACCCTGCTCCGCATCGCCCAGGAGGCGCTCGCGAACGCCGAACGGCACTCCGGCGCCTCCCGGGCCGGCGTGACCCTCTCCTACATGGGCGACGAGATCACCCTCGACGTCCGGGACGACGGGCACGGCTTCGACCCGCGGGCCGTCCCCACCCGTGCCGCCCGCACCACGGCCGGCACGGGCGGCGGATTCGGCCTCGACGGCATGCGGGCCCGCGCCGAACGCCTCGCCGGCTGCGTCACCGTGGAGACCGCCCCCGGCGAAGGGACGGCGATCTCCGCCCGCGTACCGTTGGTGCACCATGGCTGACCGCACCCCCATCACGCTGCTGATCGTCGACGACCATCCCGTCGTACGGGACGGGGTGCGCGGCATGTTCGCCGCCGACCCCGCCTTCCTCGTCCTCGGCGAGGCGTCCGACGGCGTGCAGGGAGTCGAACTGGCCCTCCGGCTCGACCCGGACGTCGTCCTCATGGACCTGCGGATGCCCGGCGGCAACGGCGTCGACGCCATCGCCGAGCTGACCCGGCGCGGCGCCCGCTCCCGGGTCCTCGTGCTCACCACGTACGACACCGACACGGACACCCTGCCCGCGATCGAGGCGGGCGCCACCGGCTACCTCCTCAAGGACGCGCCCCGCGAGGAGCTGTTCGCGGCCGTCCGGGCCGCCGCCGAGGGCCGGACGGTGCTCTCCCCGGCCGTCGCCTCCCGGCTCGTCTCCCGCGTCCGCACCCCCGCCGCACCCGTGGACGACTCGCTCTCCGCCCGCGAACGCGAGGTCCTCGAACTCGTCGCCAAGGGCACGTCCAACCGCGCCATCGCCGTCGAGCTGTTCATCAGCGAGGCGACCGTGAAGACCCATCTCACGCACATCTACGGCAAGCTCGGCGTCAAGGACCGGGCGGCGGCGGTCGCGGTGGCCTACGAACGCGGCATCCTGGGCCGCGCCTGACCCGGCGGGCCCCTCACGCCCGCACCCGCAGCAGCCACACCGAACGCGCCCCCACCGTCACCGTCGCCCCGCCGGCGTACACGGTCTCGGGGGCGTGCGTCTGGTCCTCCAGGGCCGTGTCCAGGACCAGGGCGTACGACGCCGCCCACGGCGGGCCCGGCAGCCGGTACTCCGCCGGGTGCGGACCGGCGTGCAGGATCGCCAGGAAGCTGTCGTCGGTGACCTGCTCGCCCCGCTCGTCGCGCCCGGGGATGTCCCTGCCCGAGAGGTAGAGGCCCAGCGTGGCGGCCGGCGCGTACCAGTCGGACTCGGTCATCTCCGTGCCGTCCGCCGTGAACCACGCCAGGTCCCGCAGCCCGTCCGCGCCCTGCGGGCGACCGGAGAAGAAGGCGCGTCGGCGCAGCACCGGATGGCGGTGGCGCAGCGCGAGCAGCCGCCGGGTCAGGGCGAGCAGCTCCCGCCGCCCCGGGTCCTCGGGCAGCGACCAGTCCAGCCAGCTCACCTCGTTGTCCTGGCAGTACGGGTTGTTGTTGCCGCCCTGCGTACGCCCCATCTCGTCGCCCGCGACCAGCATCGGCACCCCGGTCGACAGGAGCAGGGTGGTGAGCATGTTCCGCAGCTGCCGCAGCCGCAGCCCCTGCACGGCCGGGTCGTCGGTCTCGCCCTCCGCCCCGCAGTTCCAGGCCCGGTTGTCGTTCGTCCCGTCCCGGTTGCCCTCGCCGTTGGCCTCGTTGTGCTTGCGCTCGTACGTGACGAGGTCCCGCAGCGTGAAGCCGTCGTGGGCGGTGACGAAGTTGACCGAGGCGTACGGCCGCCGGCCGCCCCACGCGTACAGGTCGCTCGATCCGGAGAGCCGGTAGCCGAGGTCCCGTACGTCGGGCAGGGCGCCCCGCCAGAAGTCCCGTACGGCGTCGCGGTAGCGGTCGTTCCACTCCGTCCACAGCGGCGGGAACGCACCCACCTGGTACCCGCCGTTGCCGACGTCCCACGGCTCGGCGATCAGCTTCACCCGGCGCAGCACCGGGTCCTGGGCGATGACCGCGAGGAAGGGGGAAAGCATGTCGACGTCGTGCATCGAGCGGGCGAGCGCCGCCGCAAGGTCGAAGCGGAAGCCGTCGACGCCCATCTCCGTCACCCAGTACCGCAGCGAGTCCGTGATCAGCCGCAGCACCTGCGGCTGGACGACGTGCAGGGTGTTGCCGCAGCCGGTGTAGTCGGCGTACCGGCGAGCGTCGGACTGGAGCCGGTAGTAGCCCCGGTTGTCGATGCCCTTCAGCGACAGCGTCGGGCCGAGCTCGCCCGCCTCGGCCGTGTGGTTGTAGACCACGTCGAGGATGACCTCGATCCCGGCCGCGTGCAGCGCCCGCACCATCCGCTTGAACTCGCCGACCTGCTGCCCGGTGGTCCCCGAGGAGGAGTAGCCGGCGTGCGGGGCGAAGTAGCCGATGGAGTTGTACCCCCAGTAGTTGCGCAGGCCCCGCCGCAGCAGATGGTCCTCGTGCGCGAACTGGTGCACCGGCAGCAGCTCCACCGCCGTCACCCCGAGCCGTACGAGGTGTTCGACCGCCGCCGGGTGCGCGAGCCCGGCGTAGGTGCCGCGCAGCTCCTCGGGGATGCCCGGGTGGAGCTTGGTGAAGCCCTTCACGTGCAGCTCGTAGATGACCGAGTCCGGCCACGGCGTCTTCGGCCTGCGATCGTCCGCCCAGTCGTCGTCGTCCAGGACGACGACCCCCTTCGGCACGTGCGGGGCCGAGTCCCGGTCGTCCCGCACGGTGTCGGCCACATGCTGCTGCGGCCAGTCCCGGACGTGCCCGTACGCCTCCGGCGGCAGCGCGAAGTCGCCGTCGACCGCCCGCGCGTACGGATCCAGAAGCAGCTTGGCCGGGTTCCAGCGGGCCCCCGTCCACGGGTCCCAGCGGCCGTGCACCCGGAAGCCGTACCGCTGGCCCGCGCCAACTCCGGGCACGAAGCCGTGCCAGATCTCGTGGGTCAGCTCGGTCAGCGGCAGCCGCCGCTCCGTGCCGTCCCGGTCGAAGAGGCAGAGTTCGACGGCCTCCGCCCCGCCGGCCCACAGCGCGAAGTTGGTGCCCGCGACCCCGTCGGGGCCGACCCGGCAGCGCGCCCCCAAGGGCGTCGGCGCACCCGGCCACACCACCGGCCGCCTCCGCTCCGGGGCAGGCAGGAGCGCCCCTTCCTCCCCCACCGCCTCCGCCTCCTGCTCGGCTGCGCTCGACACCTGTCGGCCTCCCGCGGCTCGTCGGGCCCGCGCCGCCACGGACCCGCGGCGTCCCGGCCGCGGCTCCCCGCACGGGGTCCTCCCCCTGTTCTGCCCGTACGGCCGTACTCCCAACATGACCCGCACGCACGTTTCCCCTGGAGGGTGGCTGTCGTTGGGCTGAGCGTGGAACTTGTATGGAAGCGGGCGGGCCGCGCCCTCGTGGTGGCGGCACTGATGGCGGGTCTGGCCGGCTGCACCGGCATGGGCGACGGCGGCGGTGGGATCGACCTCCCCCTGCCCGGGAAGGCGCGGGCACCGGGCGACGTCATCCGGGTCACTCCGGAGGACGGCAGCAAGGGTGTGGCGGCCGACGGCCCGATCGAGGTCCGGGTCGACAGCGGGCGCCTGGAGCGGGTCACCGTCGTCCAGGTCGAGGACGCCCAGCGGGCCGAGGTGCCCGGCGAGATCAGCGCGGACGGGCTGAGCTGGCGGCCGAGGCCGGACTCCCGGCTCGCCCTCGCGGCCAAGTACAGCGTGGACGCCGTGGCGCTCGACGGGCATGGCCGGCGCTCGGCCCGGCACACCACCTTCACGACCGTCGTGCCCGAGCGGCGCTTCATCGGCTACTTCAAGCCGGAGAACCGTTCCACTGTCGGCACCGGCATGATCGTCTCCTTCGCCTTCAACCGCGCGATCGAGAACCGCGAGGCCGTCGAGCGGGCCATCAAGGTCACCTCCGACCCGCCGGTCGAGGTGGTCGGCCACTGGTTCGGCAAGGAGCGACTGGACTTCCGCCCGGCCGAGTACTGGCGGCCCGGCACCCAGGTGACCGTCGACCTCGCGCTGCGCGACGTCGAGGGCGCTCCGGGCGTGTACGGCATCCAGCGCAAGCGCGTCGGGTTCACCGTCGGGCGCTCCCAGGTCTCCGTCGTCGACGCGGCCGAGCACACCATGGAGGTGCGCAGGGACGGCGAGCTGCTCGCGACGCTGCCCATCACGGCCGGGGCGCCGAAGACCACGACGTACAACGGGAAGATGGTGGTCACGGAGTTGTACGACGTGACGCGGATGGACGGCCGGACGGTCGGCTTCGGCGGGGAGTACGACATCAAGGACGTGCCGCACGCGATGCGGCTGACCGAGTCCGGGACGTTCCTGCACGGCAACTACTGGGCCGCGCCCTCCACGTTCGGCTCGGCCAACGTCAGCCACGGCTGTGTGGGTCTGCGGGACGAGAAGGGCGGCAGCGCGGACTCCCCGGCGGGCTGGTTCTTCGACCGTACGCTCATCGGCGACGTCGTCGAGGTGGTCAACTCCCGTGACCGAAAGGTCGCTCCCGACAACGGCCTCGGAGGCTGGAACATGGAATGGGAGGAGTGGAAGGCGGGTTCGGCCCTGCGGTGACGTGGGCGAGTGACTCGCACCCCGTGCGAACTGGGACTGAACGGTGACATTCGCGTGGAACTTTCGTGTCTTCCGGTGTGATTATCTAACGCCGTGTGCGCGAGAGGATGTGCACGGGGGTGGGGCCCAGGCAGTGCCGGGTCGTGCGAGGGGAGAACACCATAGTGAACGGGCAGCCGATATCCGGAGCGACCACCGGACGAAGGCGCCGCGGCAACCGCCTCGGGGCACTGGCCACGGGAGCGTTGCTCCTGCTGCTGACCGCGTGCGGTGGCGGTGACGCCACCGGCGGCAAGGGGGGCCAGGACCCGGCGCAGGCCGGCAACGGCGGCAAGCAGGAGATCGCGGCCTCGCAGGCCGTCGTCACCATCGCCCCGAAGGACGGCGCCAAGTCGGTCGCCACCAGCGGGGCGCTGAAGGTCACGGCCGAGCAGGGCAAGCTGACCACGGTCACGGTCGCGGACACCAAGGGCGCCGCGGTCGAGGGCAAGATCTCGGCGGACGGCGCCAGCTGGCAGCCCGTCGGACACCTCTCCGCCGGTACGGAGTACAAGGTCCACGCGATCGCGAAGGACTCCGAGGGCCGTGAGTCGGCCAAGGACACCACCTTCACCACGCTGGTCCCGAAGAACACCTTCCTCGGCCACTACACGCCGGAGGACGGCTCGACCGTCGGCGTCGGCATGCCGGTCTCCATCCGCTTCACCCGGGGCATCACCGACCCGGAGGCCGTGGAGAAGGCCATCAAGGTCACCGCGACGCCCGCCGTCCGGGTCGAGGGCCACTGGTTCGGCAACGACCGTCTCGACTTCCGCCCGGAGAACTACTGGGCCGCCGGCACCAAGGTGACGGTCGAGCTGAACCTGGACGGCGTCGAGGGCCGCCCCGGTGTCTACGGCAAGCAGAAGAAGAAGGTCTCCTTCACCATCGGCCGCCGCCAGGTCTCCACGGTCGACGCCAGCGCCAAGACCATGAAGGTCGAGCGCGACGGCAAGATCATCAAGACGATCCCGATCACCGCGGGCGCCCCGGCCACGACCACGTACAACGGTCAGATGGTCATCAGTGAGAAGTACAAGGTGACCCGGATGAACGGCGCGACGGTCGGCTTCGGCGGTGAGTACGACATCAAGGACGTGCCGCACGCGATGCGTCTGTCCACCTCGGGCACCTTCGTCCACGGCAACTACTGGGCCTCGTCCGGGACCTTCGGCTCCGCCAACGTCAGCCACGGCTGCGTCGGTCTGCGTGATGCGCGCGGCGCGGGCGACAGCTCCACCCCGGCGGCGTGGTTCTACGACCGCTCGCTCATCGGTGACGTGGTCGTCGTGAAGAACTCGAAGGACAAGCAGATCCAGCCGGACAACGGCCTCAACGGCTGGAACATGCCCTGGTCGGAGTGGATCAAGTAGCTCTCCTCCGCGGGGGCCCGGTGCTGTGACCAACGGCACCGGGCCCCGCTGCGTTAACGGGGACTAACCTGCCCCGTATGACTGTGAACCTCGAAGTCGCCGAAGGCGTCGGCACGATCCGCCTCGACCGCCCCCCGATGAACGCCCTCGACATCGCCGTCCAGGACCGGCTGCGTGAGCTGGCCGAGGAGGCCGCCGACCGCGACGACGTGCGGGCGGTGATCCTGTACGGCGGCGAGAAGGTGTTCGCGGCCGGCGCGGACATCAAGGAGATGCAGGCCATGGACCACGCGGCCATGGTGAAGCGGTCGCGCGCGCTCCAGGACTCGTTCACGGCGGTCGCCCGGATCCCCAAGCCCGTCGTCGCCGCGGTCACCGGCTACGCCCTGGGCGGCGGCTGCGAGCTGGCGCTCTGCGCCGACTACCGGATCGCCGCCGACAACGCCAAGCTCGGCCAGCCCGAGATCCTGCTCGGCCTGATCCCCGGCGCCGGCGGCACCCAGCGGCTCTCCCGGCTGATCGGCCCCTCCAAGGCCAAGGACCTCATCTTCACCGGCCGGATGGTCAAGGCCGACGAGGCCCTGACGCTCGGTCTGGTGGACCGGGTCGTCCCCGCGGCCGAGGTCTACGAGCAGGCGCACGCCTGGGCCGCGAAGCTCGCTCAGGGCCCCGCCATCGCGCTGCGCGCCGCCAAGGAGGCGATCGACCAGGGCCTGGAGGCCGACATCGACACCGGCCTCGCGATCGAACGCACCTGGTTCGCGGGCCTCTTCGCGACCGAGGACCGGGAGCGCGGGATGCGGAGCTTCGTCGAGGAGGGCCCGGGCAAGGCCAAGTTCGTCTGACCCGCGCCGTACTCGTCAGTACCGCTTCTCGCCGCTGGCATATGCCGGAGGAATCTCCTGGAATTGTCGATTCCGGGGTACGGATTCCTCCGGAACGGCCACGCGGCCCCGTCCGTGCGGCCATGATGGGGGGCATGGCGGGCCTGGAGGGTGTGGAACAACCGCGGCAGCACGGCGGTGCGACCGCCGCACGGTGGGTACCGACCGGCGAGGACGAACAGGCCCTCGAAGCCCTGGAGTTGTACGGCAACCCGGCCGAGGACGACGTCCGGTTGCCGTCCCGTCCTGAGTCCGCCGCCATCGCCCGCCGGCTCACGCAGTGCGTGGTGCTCCGTCAGTGGGCCCTGACGCCGCAGCTCGCGGAGCACGCCGTCCTCCTGGTCTCGGAACTCGTCGGGAACGCCGTCCGGCACACCGGGGCGCGCGTCTTCGCGCTGCGGCTGCTGCGCCGCCGGGGCTGGATCCGGGTGGAGGTCCGCGACCCCTCGCGCGGTCTGCCGTGTCTGATGCCCGTGCAGGAGCTGGACATCAGCGGCCGCGGCCTCTTCCTCGTCGACAAGCTCTCCGACCGCTGGGGTGTCGATCTGCAGCCGCGCGGCAAGACCACCTGGTTCGAGATGCGGGTCTCCGACCGCTGAAAACCCAGAAGCCCCCGTGCGGGGGCTTCTGCGTAGGGAGCGCCGCGGATCGGGGGGGTGTATCCACGGTGCTCGGAACGACCTGGCCCGGGTCAATGGGGGTCGTGTTCCCGACTATGGCAGACAGGGGGCCTTGGCGCCAAAAGTCCCTACTGGGACAATTTGGTACATAGCCGCATAGTTCACCAGTGAATCGTTGGTGACATGGAGCACCAGCCTTGCGAATGGTGAATAAGTATGGTGTTCACCGGGTGTTTCCGTGGCCTGTCTGCATTTCGGACGCGGCGGGTCGGTCTGTAAACGTCCTGGATTGGCGTAATCGTTACCTTTCGGGCATCTCGCCTCTTCAATGGTCAGGTGACCCCCACCGATCGCCGTGGCGTCCTGCGGGCGGGCGCCGCCGCACTCGCGGGAGCCCTCACCACCGCCTGCGGCGCGGAGAACCCAGCTGAACGCCCCGCACCCGCGCCGGCCGCCCCCGCGCCCCGCCGCTTCCCCGGGCTGCCCGCCGAGATCACCGGCGGCCCGCGCGACCGCCCCCGGGTCGCCCTCACCTTCCACGGCCAGGGCGACCCCGGCCTCGCCCGCGCCGTGCTCGCCGAGGCCGAGAAGGGCGGGGCCCGGGTCACCGTCCTCGCCGTGGGGGAGTGGCTCGACGCCCACCCGGGCCTCGCCCGCCGCGTCCTCGACGGCGGCCACGACCTCGGCAACCACACCCAGCGCCACCTCGACGTCAACGCGATGACCGAGGACGAGGCACGCGCCGAGATCGCCGCCTGCGCCACCCGGCTGCGCCGCCTCACCGGCTCCATCGGCACCTGGTTCCGCCCCTCCAGGAGCCGGCACGCCACCGAGACCGTCCGGCGCGCCGCCCTCCGGGTGGGCTATCCGCACGTCCTCTCGTACGACGTCGACTCCCTCGACCACACCTCGCCCGGCGGCCCGGCCGTCGTCCGCAACGTCACCGGGCAGGTCCGGGCCGGGTCCGTGGTGAGCCTGCACTTCGGCTACGCGGACACCCTCGCCGCCCTGCCGCCCCTCCTCGCCGACCTCGACCGCCGCGGCCTGCGCGCGGTGACGACCACGGAGCTGCTGACCTGATGCTGCCTCTCACCACGCGCACGAAGAGCCTCCTCGCCGCCGCGCTGCTCGCCGCGCTCGCCGGCTGCGGCATCGCCGACCCGGCCCCCGAGCCCCGGGGCGGCGCCAAGAAGGAGGCCGGCGCGGCCCCCGCCGTACCGCGGCGGACCGCCCCCGCCGGGCTGCCCGGCATGCCGCCCGTCCTCGACCCCAAGGACATCTACGCGGCCGACCGCCCGAACAAGCTCTCGCCCGTGGTCAAGGACTTCCCGAGCCGGGTGTACGTCCCCAACACCAACTCCAACACCGTCTCGGTCATCGACCCGGCGACGTACCAGGTCATCGAGACGATCCCGGTCGGCATCCAGCCGCAGCACGTCGTGCCGTCCTGGGACATGAAGACCCTCTGGGTCAACAACAACCGCGGCCACACGCTCACCCCGATCGACCCGGCCACCGGCGTCGCGGGCAAGCCCGTCGAGGTCCACGACCCGTACAACCTGTACTTCACGCCCAACGGGAAGTACGCCGTCGTCATGGCCTCCCTCGACCGCGAGCTGGTCTTCCGCGACCCGCACACGATGGAGCGGAAGAAGACCGTCCCGGTCTCCTGCTACGGCGTCAACCACGCCGACTTCTCCGCCGACGGCCGGTACTTCGTCGTCTCCTGCGAGTTCTCCGGCGAACTCCTGAAGGTCGACACGGAGAAGATGGAGGTCATCGGCCAGCAGAGGCTTCCCGTCGAGGGCGCCATGCCGCAGGACGTGAAGATCTCCCCGGACGGCAAGACCTTCTACATCGCCGACATGATGGCCCACGGCATGTGGGTCCTCGACGGCGAGAAGTTCACCACCCCGCGGCTCCTGCCCACCGGCAAGGGCTGCCACGGCCTCTACATCTCCCGCGACTCCAAGGAGATGTACGTCCCCAACCGCGGCGAGGGCTCCATCTCGGTCTTCGACTTCGCCAAGAACCGTCTGACGAAGAAGTGGTGGCTGCCGGACGGAGGCTCCCCGGACATGGGCGGGGTCTCGGCCGACGGCAAGGTGCTGTGGCTGTCCGGCCGTTACGACTCCGAGGTCTACGCGATCGACACCACGACCGGCAGGCAACTGGCCCGCATCCCGGTCGGCGGCGGCCCGCACGGCCTGGCGGTCTACCCGCAGCCGGGCCGGTACTCGCTGGGCCACACGGGAATCTTCCGCTGAGCCTGCGGGGCCGCTCGCGTTCCCCGCTCAGCCCGCGACGAGCAGGGCCTCCGAGGCGATCGGCCGGTACCCGGCCGCCTGGAAGACGCGGACGCTGCGGGCGTTGCCCGGGGACTGCTGCGCCCAGACCACGTCGCCCGGCGTCAGATGCCGGGCGGCGAGCGCGAGGGCCCGGCCGATCCCCTGGTGCCTGACGTCCTCGTCCACCTCGATCGCGGCCTCCCAGCGGCCCGCCACGCCCCGGCCCAGGATCACCACCCCGCCGTCGGCCGCCCACACCCGTACGTCGTCGCGGTACTTCCGCGCCCGCGCCACCCGGGGGTGGTCCACGTCCTCGATCTCCCGCAGCTCCAGCTCGGGGGCCCCGGGCAGGGCGGGGGCGACCGTCAGCAGATCGACGGTGTTCATGCGCAGTCCCGTACGGCGCATGAGGGCGATGAGGAACTCCGGGTTCATGGAGGCGGCCAGCGGGTCGCTCGGCACCGCCGCCAGCTCCGCCCGCACCCACTCCGGGTCCTCGTCCGTGAAGACGACCGAGTGCGCGGTGAAGGCGAGGACCCCGGCGTCCCGGGGGCTGGGCTGCGGGACGACCGTCGTCGAACCGTCCGGCGGCGGGAACTCCCCGTGCGCCGCCGCTGCCAGGATCCGTGCCACGTCGTCACTCATGATCCCATGATCGGGCAAGGCCCGGCGCCCGGGCGCGGCGGGCCGACCGATAATCTGACCCCCGTCATCGAAGCATCGAGAAGGGGCGGAAACAGTGGCGGACATCGAGTCGGCACGCAGGGCGTTCGAGCGGTTCGACGTGGACGGGGACGGCCTCATCACCGCCGCCGAGTACAAGAGCGTCATGGCCCAACTGGGTGACTTCAACGTCACCGAGACCGTCGCCGAGGCGCTCATCAAGCAGCGGGACGCGAACCACGACGGCAAGCTGTCGTGGGACGAGTTCTGGGCGCACCTCAGCAAGGCCTGACCCCTCCGGAGCAGGGCGGGCGGCGTGTACTCCGTGCGTACGCACGTGAGTTGCCGCCCGTCCGGGCGCCGGTGACGATCGAGCGGTGACGTCTCCCGGATCCGAAGGCTCCCCGATACGCCCGACGGCCGTCGCGCTGGCCGTCATAGCCGTGCTGGCCGCCGTCCTGCTCGCGTTCATGGGCGCCGGCGTCGCCCAGACGGGCACCGGCGAACTCCGCGTCCCGGCGGCCGGTGCCACCAGTCTCCTGAGGCTCCTCGTCCTCGTCGCGCTCGCCGTCCATCTGGGTGAACTCGCAGGCGTCCGGCTCGCCCGCGACGGCCCCCTGCCCCGCAGCTGGTCGGCCGTCGCCGCCGTGTCCGGAGCGGCCGCGACCGCGGGCCTCATCCTCCTCTTCGCCGCCGTCAGCGGCCTCGGCCTCACGACGGTCTACGCCACCCGCGAGGGCAAGCTGCTCCTCGTCACGGCGAACGCCTTCGCCTTCGCCGCCCTCTGCGCCGCGAGCCGCCGCCCCGGGCTCGCCCTGGCCCCGCTGGCCGTCGTGGTCGGCGCGGAAGCCCTCCGCGCGCACCCCGAACCCACCTCCCCGGCGATCGGCGTCACCCTCACGGTCGTCCACCTGACGGCGGCGTCCCTCTGGACCGGCGCCCTCCTGTACGTCCTGCGCACGCTACGGCTCCGCACCGACGGCCGGGACGTCCTGGTCCGCTACGCCCGGGTGGCGGCCTGGATCTTCACGGCCCTCATCGTCACAGGAACCTGCTCGACCCTCCGCCGCCTCCCCCTGGACCTCGTCCTGACGACGGCCTACGGCAGAGTCCTCCTGGCCAAACTGGCCCTGGTCGGAGTGGCGAGCCTGCTGGCGCTGACCGCCCGGTACCGGATGTCGAGGGGCGGGGACGCACAGGCACCGGCCCGGATCGAGCTGGGTGTCCTGGGGGCGGTCATGGTGATCTCCGCGCTGCTGACCGTGGTGCCCGACCCGTACTGGCTGGAGTGGAACCGCGGCTGAGCCGACGGGAGAGCCGACGCGCGCGGGCGTGAACCTGGTGAGAAAATAGGGGTGTTCCCCTCTTCCCTCACCCCTATGGTCACTGTCGCGCGGCTGGTGCGTCGATTGCTGATGGCTGTGCTTCTGAGCGTAGCGATCAGCGTGGGACCGGTCGCCGTCCCGGCGTCGGCGGAACTGCCGCCGACACCGACCCCGACGGCGACGGGCGAACTGCCGCCGACGACGGAACCGCCACCGTCGACGACGGAGCCGCCGGCGACGACATCGGAACCGCCGCAGACCACGTCGGAACCGCCGGCAGCCGCGCCCTCCCTCACACTGAACCCGGATCACGGCTCCGTCGGAGACGTGATCGACGTCCGGGGCACGGGCTTCTACGGGTGCCCCGGTGGCACCGTGTACCTCCATGTGGTCGACGGGCCCGAGATCGCGTCCGGCATACCCGTGTCGGAGAACGGCGACTTCTCGTACACGGAGCCCATCCCGGCCGACTCGGACCCGGACACGTACACCTTCCGGGCCGAGTGCACCGACGATCCGTCCCTCTACGCGGACGCCGACCTCGTCGTCGAAAGCCCGGGGGACCCGCTCCTCACCCTCGCCGAGACGGAGGGCGCGAGGGGGAGCACCGTACGGGCGGAGGGCTCGGGCTTCCGGTGCTCGAACGTCGACCTTCTGTGGGACGGCGACGAAGCGCCGCTGGTCACCGCCCCCGTCACGGAACAGGCCACCTTCAGTACCGAGGTCCCCGTCCCGGACGACGCCCAGGCGGGTCCGCACACGGTGCGGGCGGTCTGCCAGGACTATCCGGAGCAGTACGGCGAGGCTTCGTACGAGGTCACGGACGCGCCGACCGACCCGCCGACGGACCCTCCGACCGACCCGCCCACCGATCCCCCGACCGACCCGCCGACGGACCCGCCGACCGACCTGCCGCCCGGCACCACCACCGGCGGCGACGGCGGCTCGACCCCCGTCGGGTGGGTCGTCGGCCCCGCCTCCCTGGGCGGCCTGCTCGCCCTCGCCGCCGCGGCGGCCGTCTACTTCGGGCGGCTGCACCGGGGCCCCCGCTGGGTGCGCAACCACGTTCGGGCCACCCTGCGGCCCGCCACCGGTGACACGGCGCTGATCGAGTACCGGCCGCCCGGCGAGCCGCCCACCCGCACCACCCGGCTCGACCCGCACCCGGACCCCGGCCGGCAGACTCTCGACGAGGAGGACCGATGACCACGACCGCGCCCCCGCGGGGCACGCCCCCTACGCCCGTCCGCTCGTTCCTGCTCGGCGACAACGAAGGCCTCGACGGCCCGCTGCGTGCCCATGACACCGCCGGGCCGCTGCTCGCACCCGTACGGGGCCGGACGCCCGCCGCCGACCGGGCGGTGGAGCACGAGATGGCCAGGGTCGTGGACGACTTCCTGGGCCTCGACGTGCTCGACCTGGCCGCCGCCGGCTGGCGCGGCCACTCCGCGCTGCAGTCCGCCGCGCGCCGCACCCGGGACATGCCGGGCAGCGAGGAGGTCGTCGCGCTCGCCACCCACCGGGTGACCTCCACGCACCGGCCCTACGTCGACGTCTACGTGGACGGCGCGAAGATCGGCACCCTGGACGTGCAGCTGAACGTGGTCTTCTGGATCTCCGGGCTCGTCTGTGTGGTTCGCGGCGGCTGGCTGACCGCCGTGCGGTCGGGGGAGTGCGCGGTCGACACGAGCCTGGCGGCGCAAGGGGCCGTGATCGCCGAGCGCCGGGGCGGCCGACTGGACCTCCCCGGCGGATTCGCGCTGCGGGGCCCGGTGCCGCTGCTGCGCGACGAGCCGAACCCGCACGAGGCCCCCACCGCCCCGGGGGTCCGTGGGCGGTGATCAGCCCGCGTGATCAGCACTCGATGATGTTGACCGCGAGCCCGCCGCGCGCCGTCTCCTTGTACTTGACCGACATGTCCGCGCCGGTCTCCTTCATCGTCTTGATGACCTTGTCCAGGGAGACCATGTGGCTGCCGTCGCCGCGGAGGGCCATCTTGGCCGCCGTGACCGCCTTGACCGCGGCCATGCCGTTGCGCTCGATGCACGGGATCTGGACCAGGCCGCCGACCGGGTCGCAGGTCAGGCCCAGGTTGTGTTCCATGCCGATCTCGGCCGCGTTCTCGACCTGCTCCGGGGAGCCGCCCATGACCTCGGCGAGGGCGCCCGCCGCCATCGAGCAGGCCGAGCCGACCTCGCCCTGGCAGCCGACCTCGGCGCCCGAGATCGAGGCGTTCTCCTTGAAGAGCATGCCGACGGCGCCCGCCGCGAGCAGGAAGCGGACCACGCCGTCGTCGTCGGCGCCGGGCACGAAGTTCACGTAGTAGTGCAGGACCGCCGGGATGATGCCCGCGGCGCCGTTCGTCGGGGCGGTGACCACGCGGCCGCCCGCCGCGTTCTCCTCGTTCACGGCCATCGCGTAGAGCGTGATCCACTCCATCGCCAGCGCCGCCGGCTCGCCCTCGGAGCGCAGCTTGCGGGCCGTGTTCGCGGCGCGGCGGCGGACCTTCAGGCCGCCCGGCAGGATGCCCTCGCGGGACATGCCGCGCGAGACGCAGGCCTGCATGACGCGCCAGATCTCCAGGAGACCTTCGCGGATCTCCTCCTCCGTGCGCCAGGCCTTCTCGTTCTCCATCATCATCGCGGAGATCGACAGGCCGGTCTCCTTCGCCAGGCGGAGCAGCTCGTCGCCCGTGCGGAAGGGGTACTTCAGGACCGTGTCGTCCGGGATGATCGGGTCCGAGCCCTCGACCGCGTCCTCGTCCACGACGAAGCCGCCGCCGACCGAGTAGTACGTCTTCTCCAGGACGAGGGCGCCCTCGGCGTCGTACGCGAAGACCGTCATGCCGTTGGCGTGGTACGGCAGCGCCTTGCGGCGGTGCAGGATCAGGTCCTCGTCGAAGTCGAACGGGATCTCGTGCGCGCCCAGCAGGTTGATCCGGCCGCTCGCCTTGATCCGCTCGAACTCGTCGTCAGCCGTCTCCACGTTCACCGTGCGCGGGGAGTTGCCCTCCAGGCCCAGCAGGACCGCCTTCGGCGTGCCGTGGCCGTGGCCCGTCGCGCCCAGCGAGCCGTACAGCTCCGCCCGTATCGACGCCGTGTGGGCGAGGAGCCCCTCGTTCTTCAGGCGGCGGGCGAACATCCGGGCGGCGCGCATCGGGCCCACCGTGTGGGAGCTGGACGGGCCGATGCCGATCGAGAACAGGTCGAAGACCGAGATGGCCACGGGGAACTCCTTGTGGGGGGCTGACGCCGTTGTCTGCCGGGGTGGTGCAGAACAGAGCAGTGCGGGAAAAGGGTGGGGCACCGTGCTCACTGTCCAGTGTGCGCGGTGCCCCGGAGCTTCGTACGAACAAAAGGGTACGAAATTACTTCAGGCCGGGGTACAGCGGGTGCTTCTCCGCCAGCGCGACGACCCGGGCCTTCAGGGCCTCCGCGTCGAAGCCGGGCTTCAGGGTCTCCGCGATGATGTCGGCGACCTCGGCGAAGTCCTCGGTGCCGAAGCCGCGGGTCGCGAGCGCCGGCGTACCGATGCGCAGACCCGAGGTGACCATCGGCGGACGCGGGTCGTTCGGGATCGCGTTCCGGTTGACCGTGATGCCGACCTCGTGGAGACGGTCCTCGGCCTGCTGACCGTCCAGCTCGGAGTTGCGCAGGTCCACCAAGACCAGGTGCACGTCCGTGCCGCCGGACAGGACCGAGACGCCGTGCGCGGTGACGTCGTCCTGGACCAGGCGCTCGGCCAGGATCCGGGCACCGTCCAGCGTACGCTGCTGGCGCTCCTTGAACTCCTCCGAAGCCGCGATCTTGAACGAGACGGCCTTGGCCGCGATCACGTGCTCCAGCGGGCCGCCCTGGAAGCCGGGGAAGACCGAGGAGTTCAGCTTCTTCGCGAACTCCTTCTTCGCCAGGATGATGCCGCCGCGCGGGCCGCCGAGCGTCTTGTGCGTGGTGGAGGTCACCACGTCCGCGTACTCGACCGGGTTCGGGTGCAGACCGGCCGCGACCAGGCCCGCGAAGTGGGCCATGTCGACCCACAGGTACGCCTCGACCTCGTCGGCGATCCGGCGGAACTCCGCGAAGTCCAGCTGGCGCGGGTACGCCGACCAGCCCGCGATGATCACCTTGGGGCGGTGCTCCTTGGCGAGGCGCTCGACCTCGGCCATGTCGACCAGACCGGCGTCGTCCACGTGGTACGCGACCACGTTGAACTGCTTGCCCGAGAAGTTCAGGCGCATGCCGTGGGTCAGGTGGCCGCCGTGGGCCAGGTCGAGGCCGAGGATCGTGTCGCCGGGCTGGGCGATCGCGAAGAGCGCGGCCTGGTTCGCGGAGGCGCCGGAGTGCGGCTGGACGTTGGCGTACTCGGCGCCGAACAGGTCCTTGATCCGGTCGATCGCGATCTGCTCGGCCACGTCGACGTGCTCGCAGCCGCCGTAGTAGCGGCGACCCGGGTAGCCCTCGGCGTACTTGTTGGTGAGGACCGAGCCCTGGGCCTCCATGACCGCGACCGGAGCGAAGTTCTCCGAGGCGATCATCTCAAGGGTGGACTGCTGGCGGTGGAGCTCGGCGTCGACGGCGGCGGCGACGTCCGGGTCCAGCTCGTGGAGAGGGGTGTTCAGCACAGACATGTTGCGATCCCTTGGGGGTCTCAGTTCCCGGCGGAGAACTCGGCGTACGCGTCGGCGGAGAGCAGGTCGTCCGGCTCACCCGTGACGCGCACCTTGAACAGCCAGCCACCCTCGAACGGAGCGGTGTTCACCAGCGACGGGTCGTCCACCACGTCCTGGTTGGCCGCCACGACCTCACCGGAGACCGGGGAGTACAGGTCGCTGACGGACTTGGTCGACTCCAGCTCGCCGCAGGTCTCGCCCGCGGTCACCGTGTCACCGACCTCCGGGAGCTGGGCGTAGACGACGTCACCGAGCGCGTTGGCCGCGAACTCCGTGATGCCGACCGTCGCGACGCCGTCCTCGGCGGCCGACAGCCACTCGTGCTCCTTGGTGTAGCGCAGCTGCTGGGGGTTGCTCATGACCTGATTCTCCTGGATCGGATGAGTGCTGATGAACGCGGGTCTTACGGGATGAGACGCGGAGCGAGACGTTCCGGCGTGCGAAACGTCACTTCTGGCGCTTGTAGAAGGGCAGCGCCACGACCTCGTACGGCTCGTGGGTGCCGCGGATGTCCACACCTACACCCTGCGTACCGGGGTCGGCGTGCGCCGCGTCCACATAGGCCATCGCGATCGGCTTTCCGAGGGTCGGCGACGGGGCGCCGGAGGTGACCTCGCCGATGACCTCGCCGTTCGCGACGACGGAGAAGCCGGCGCGCGGGACCCGGCGGCCCTCGGCGATCAGGCCGACCAGCTTGCGCGGCGGGGCGGTCTCGGCGCGCTCGGCGGCCTTCTCCAGGGCCTCGCGGCCGACGAAGCGGCCCTCGTTCGTCGTCTTCTCGAACTTCACGACCCGGCCGAGGCCCGCGTCGAACGGGGTGAGCGAGGTCGTCAGCTCGTGCCCGTACAGCGGCATGCCCGCCTCCAGGCGGAGGGTGTCACGGCAGGAGAGGCCGCAGGGGATCAGACCGACCGGGGCGCCGGCCTCGGTCAGCGCCTTCCAGACGCCCTCGGCGTGCTCCGGCTTCAGGAAGAGCTCGAAGCCGTCCTCGCCGGTGTAGCCGGTACGGGCGATCAGCGCCGGGACCCCGGCGACCGTGCCCGGGAGGCCGGCGTAGTACTTCAGACCGTCCAGGTCGGCGTCGGTGAGGGACTTCAGGATGCCGGGGGACTCCGGGCCCTGGACGGCGAGCAGGGCGTACGCGTCCCGGTCGTCGCGCACCTCGGCGTCGAAACCGGCCGCGCGCTCGGTCAGCGCGTCGAGGACGATCTGCGCGTTGGAGGCGTTGGCGACGACCATGTACTCCTGCTCCCGGAGCCGGTACACGATCAGGTCGTCCAGGATGCCGCCGTCCTCCTGGCAGATCATGGTGTAGCGGGCGCGGCCCACGCCCACCGTGGAGATGTTGCCGACCAGCGCGAAGTCGAGCAGCTCCACGGCCTGCGGACCGGTGACGGTGATCTCACCCATGTGGGAGAGGTCGAAGAGGCCCGCCTTGGTGCGGACGGCGTTGTGCTCGTCCCGCTCGCTGGCGTAGCGCAGCGGCATGTCCCAGCCGGCGAAGTCGGTCATGGTCGCGCCGAGCGAACGATGCAGGGCATCGAGGGCGGTCAGGCGGGGGGCGTTGCTCATGGGGTGGCTCCCAAGTCCCAGGGGCGTGCAGGGCACGACATGCATGACGGGTGAGGACAATCCTCCCCATCTGTCATGGAACCTGAGAGGTTCACCGAGAGCATCTCGTCACCGAGAGATCGGCTTGCACCTTGGGTGGGAACGCCACGGGCGTCCCGCTTTTCAGATCTGCCTCATCCACGCGGTACGGGGCCTGAGAGATTCAAGGGAGGGTCTTGCTCCTTCGGCGCCCGGGGCCCACCGTGGTGGTTCCGGGACTCTCCCGCGCGGATTCGAGCGGCCGGTATGAGGTTGTGTGCGCTTGGCGCGCACATCATTGCACGCGGTGTCCGATCGGCAAATCGCTTGTGGCTGATTACCCCTTCTTTACACTTTGTGGGCAAGGGGTCCCGGGACCCGACAGGGGGAGACGACGATGACGATCCAGCACACCGGCGCCTACGCCGCGGGTACGGGGATACCGGCCCCGCGCGCCCGCGCCCGGTCCCGCAGGCGCCGCGCCGCGCCCCTGCTGCGCGACCTGCGCGAGCGTGGCGGCCGGGGACCCCGGACGCTCTTCTTCGCCGCCGGGGACCTCGTCGTGGTCTCCGGGCTGCCCGGAAGCGGCAAGTCGACGCTGATGCGGCGCGCCGCCGACGGCCTCGGCATCGACTCCCAGGACGCCCGCGAGCGCTGGGAGGCCCGGCTGCCCGCCTTCCTGCCGTACGCGGTCTACCGCCCACTGGCCCGGATCGCCCACTACGCCGGGCTGCGGAGCGCCCTGCGCGCCGGGCGGAGCGTCGTCGTCCACGACTGCGGCACGCAGTCCTGGGTGCGGAACTGGCTGGCCCGCGAGGCCCGCCGCCGGGGCAGCGCCCTCCATCTGATCCTGCTCGACGTGACGCCCGACACCGCCCGCGCCGGCCAGCGCGAGCGCGGCCGCGGCGTCTCGGGGTACGCCTTCGCCCGGCACCGCCGGGCCGTCGGCCGGCTGCTCGCCTCGGTGGAGTCCGGACGGCTGCCCCGGGGGTGCGCCTCGGCGACCCTGCTCGACCGGGACGCCGCCGGAGTCCTGCGGACGATCACCTTCCGCTCCGCCCACTGAGCCCTTTTGGCCACAGGGGCGCCAGGGCGGCGTTAGGGTTCTGCCCCGAGGGCGTCGTGACCAGGGCGCGTGAGTAAAGGGAAACGGAAACCGTGGACGTTACGTGGCCGGGCAACGAGCTCGAAGAGGTCCTCGCGGCCTCGCTCGGCAACCCCTCCGCCGGAGGCCGCCTCGTCGAGGTCCTCGGCCGGAGCCCCGTCTGGGTGCCGCTGCCCAACGGCGGCAGCCCCGAGAGCCGGGACCTCGACCTGCCCACGATGGAGATCGACGGACTCCCGTACGTCCCCGTCTTCAGCTCCGAGCAGCAGTTCATGGCCTGCGTCGGCAGCCACATGTCCTTCACCGTCGCCCCCGCCCGTGACTTCGCCCGCGGCCTGCCCCCGCAGCTCGGCATCGCCGTGAACCCCGGCGGCACCGTCGGCGCCCCGCTGCCCCCGCCCGCCGTGGCCGAACTCTGCCGCGTCGGCCGGACCCCGCTGGACGGCCCCGCGAGCGGCGGCCGGGTCCGGCTCTTCGAGCCCGACTGGCAGGACGACCCCGTCGACTTCCTCTCCGCCGCCGCCGCCGAGTTCGAAGCCACCGGCGTCGTCCTCTCCGCCCGCCGCGCCCTGGCCAGCGTCGAGGGCACCGAACCGGCCCTCTTCGTCGGCGTCGAGCTCGTCGCCTGGGACGGCGTCGACCGGAACGCCCCGCTCGACGCCCTCGGCCGCGCGCTCGGCCGGGTCGAGGTGGCCTGGCCGGTCAACCTCATCCTGCTGGACGTCGCGCAGGACCCGGTCGGCGACTGGATGCTGGAGCGGGTGCGCCCCTTCTATCAGCGGGCCTCCCGGTAATTAAGCTGGTGCGGTGGACGGACGAGGGGCGGGAACCAGGGTGAGCGCGTCAGGCACGGCTGCGGCCGGCGAGGTCGAGCGCATGCTGCGCCAGGTGGCACCCGGGCGCTACGACGCGTACGAGCAGCTGCTGCACGCCCTCGCCGACGGCAGCGTCTGGACGCTGCTCTGGCAGGGCACGCCCGGCTCGCCCGACGCCCAGTACGGGCACATGGACATCGACGGCTTCGGGTACGCCCCGTGCGTCACCTCCGCCCAGGAGCTCGCCGCCTCCGGCTGGAACCGCGCCCACGAGGTCGTCACCGGCCGCGAGATCGCCCGCGCGCTCTACCCCGACCGGGTGGGCATCTGGCTCAACCCGCACGACGCGGGCGGCGGCGTCGGCATCCCCTGGGCCGACCTCCGCCGGATCGCCACCGGTCTCGACCGGATGCCCGCCGGGCCGCTGCGGCTCTCCGAGCCCGCCCTGGAGATCCCCCAGTTCTACGCCCTGCTGACCCAGAACGCCCATCGCACCCCGTCCGTACGGGCGCTGCGCCGGGCCTGGGTGCAGCCCGCGCTGGGCTCCCCGTACCTCGCCATCGGTCTCGACCTGTACGACACCTCCGCCGCCTCGGTCGAGTCGGTGCGCGCGATGATGCGCCAGACGGTCTCCGCCGTCCCGGACGGCCTGCCCGTCTCGACGGTGGCGATGTCGGACACGTACGACCCCGTCGCGATGTGGCTGCGCGCCAACGCGCGGCCGTTCTACGACCGCGACGCGCACGCGGCGCCCGCCCCGCCCACGCCCGGCTACGGCTACCCTCCGGCCGTGCCCCGCACGTACTGATACGTCCGCTCCGTCCCCCCAATTCACCCCTGTCGCAGGGGGGTTGGGGTAGATGTCCGTTCTGGCCGAATAGTGGGCGAGATGGTCCGCTGACGCGATCACAGAGTCCGGATAACGGAAGGCAACGAACCGCATCACGGTTGAGCAAACATTCACCGTGAGGTCTGGCGGGTGATCGCGACCACATTGAAGACTCCCCGGAACACCGGGCGTTCGGCCTCCTGGCCGATGCCTCGCAGTTGTTCCACCAAGCCGCTACCCGCGGCGGGCAAGGGCCGGCTACCGGCGGCCGAGAGGGGTCCTCACCACGATGACGGCACCACTGCACGAGACGAGTGCGGCCGAGTCGACCGCCGCCGTCGATGCCGTGCCCCCGGCGCCACCGGGCAAGACGATCGAGGGACGCTCCCCTTGGCAGATCGCCTGGACCAGGCTCAAGCGTGACAAGCTCGCGCTGGCCGGCGGCGCGATCGTGATCTTCCTGGTGCTCGTCGCGATCTTCGCGCCCCTCATCGTGGGGCTGCTCGGCCACCCGCCGGACGAGTTCCACGAGGACCAGATCGACCCGCTCTTCGGCACCCCGATCGGCCCCTACGGCGGCATCAGCTCCGACTTCCTGCTCGGCGTCGAGCCGGTCAACGGGCGCGACGTCTTCAGCCGGATCATCTACGGCGCCCGCATCTCGCTCCTCGTCGCCTTCCTCGCGGCGATGTTCGCGGTCGTCCTCGGCACGATCCTCGGCATCGTCGCCGGCTACTTCGGCGGCTGGGTCGACGCGGCGCTCAGCCGCGTCATGGACGTCATGCTCGCCTTCCCGCAGCTGCTCTTCACCATCGCCCTGGTCTCCGTGCTCCCCAACGAGCTGCTCGGCTTCTCCGGTTCGGGGGTCCGCATCGGCGCGCTGGTGGTCGTGATCGGCTTCTTCGGCTGGCCCTACGTCGGCCGGATCGTCCGCGGCCAGACCCTCTCGCTGCGCGAGCGCGAGTACGTGGAGGCCGCCCGCTCCCTGGGCGCCGGCCGCCTCTACATCCTGCGCCGGGAGCTGCTGCCCAACCTGATCGCCCCGATCATGGTCTACGCGACCCTCATGATCCCCACCAACATCCTCACCGAAGCGGCCCTCAGCTTCCTCGGCGCGGGTGTGAAGCCGCCCACCGCTTCCTGGGGCCAGATGCTGTCGACGGCCATCTCCACCTATGAATCGGACCCCCTGTTCATGGTGATCCCCGGCCTCGCGATCTTCATCACCGTTCTGGCGTTCAACCTCTTCGGCGACGGCGTGCGGGACGCGCTCGACCCGAAGGCCGCACGCTGACCGCCTGCCAGCCCGCACAGACCCGCCCCTGCCGCTGTTGACAGGAGGCACATCAACACCGGCGGACCGCCGTAACGGCCGCCACTATTCCGGAGGTTGCGAGACCATGAATCTGAACAGCTCTTCGCGGCGCAGAGTCGCCGCGGGCGCGCTGCTCGCCGCGGCCACGATGGTCGTCACCACCGCGTGTGGCGGCGGCAGCGGCGACGGCAAGGGCAAGACCGGCGCGGCCGGCTTCAACGCCGCCGTGAACAAGGTTGCCAACCCGTCCGACAAGAAGGGCGGCGAGCTGAAGTTCATCGGCTCGCAGGAAGCCGACTCGTGGGACCCGCAGCGCGGTTACTACGGCTTCGTGTGGGACTTCGCCCGCTACTACACGCGCCAGCTGGTCACGTTCAAGGCCGAGCCGGGCGCCGCCTCCACCGAGCTGGTCCCCGACCTCGCCACGGACGCCGGCAAGGTCTCGCCCGACGGCCTCACGTACACCTTCACGCTGAAGGACGGGGTGACCTGGGAGGACGGCAAGCCGATCACCTCCAAGGACATCAAGTACGGCATCGAGCGCATCTGGGCCCAGGACGTCATCTCCGGCGGCCCGATCTACCTCCAGCAGGTCCTCGACCCGAAGATGGAGTACAAGGGTCCCTACAAGGACACCACGCCGGACAAGCTCGGCCTGAAGGCGATCGAGACCCCGGACGACAAGACCATCATCTTCAAGCTGCCGGTCGCCAACGGTGACTTCCTGCAGATGCTGGCCATGCCCGCCGCCTCCCCGGTCCGCCAGGACAAGGACACCAAGGCCCAGTACGGCCTGAAGCCCTTCTCCTCCGGCCCGTACAAATGGCAGTCGTACACCCCCAACAAGTCGATGCTGCTCGTCCGCAACGACAAGTGGGACGCCAAGACGGACACCGTCCGCAAGGCGCTGCCGGACAAGATCAGCGTCAAGTTCACCACCAACGCCGACGACATGGACAACCGGCTGATCGAGGGCGAGTACGACCTCGACATCAACGCCACCGGTGTCGGCGCCGCGGCCCGCGCCAAGGTGCTCCAGCAGCACAAGGGCAACGCGGACAACCCGCAGACCGGCTTCATCCGCTACGCGGTCTTCCCCCAGACGGTCATCGACAACGTCGAGTGCCGCAAGGCGATCATCTACGCGGCCGACTCCAAGTCGCTCCAGACCGCCCGTGGTGGCCCGCAGGCCGGTGGCGACATCGCCACCAACATGCTGCCGCCGGCGATCAAGGGTGCCGACCCGAAGGCCGACCCGTACGGCAAGCTGGCCGGCAAGCCGGACATCGCCAAGGCCAAGGAGGCCCTGGCCAAGTGCGGTAAGCCGAACGGCTTCAAGACCACCATCGCGGTCCGCAACAACAAGAAGATCGAGATCGCGACCGCCGAGTCCCTCCAGCAGTCGCTGAAGGCCGTCGGCATCGACGCCCAGATCGACCAGTTCGACGGCGCCCAGACCTCCGGCATCATCGGTTCGCCGAAGGTCGTCAAGGACAAGGGCTACGGCATCATCATCATGGGCTGGGGCGCCGACTTCCCGTCGGGCCAGGGCTTCCTGCAGCCGCTGGTCGACGGCCGCTTCATCCTCCAGAGCGGTAACAACAACTTCTCGGAGCTGAACGACCCGGCGGTCAACAAGCTGTTCGACGACGCGCTGAAGGAGACCGACCCGGTCAAGGCCGGCGAGCTCTACAAGCAGATCAACACCAAGGTCTCCGACGCCGCGGTGTACCTGCCCTTCACGCACGAGAAGAACATCATCTGGCGCTCCTCGCGACTGACCAACGTCTACACGGCCGACGCGTACAACGGCCGCTACGACTACGCGTCGCTCGGCGTCATGAAGTAGTCCGAGAGTCAATCCACCCGCTCCAACGGCGCACCACCCGCCGCTAGGTCCGAAGGGCAGGTGATGGCCGCTCACGGCGGCCGGGGATCCCGATCGGGACCCCCGGCCGCCGGTCGGCCGACCGCATGCTTGCATATCTCGTCCGACGGCTGTTCGCCGTCGCAGTGATGCTGATGGTCGTCACCCTGACGACGCTCAGCATCTTCTTCCTCATCCCCAAGATGACCGGCAGCGACCCTGCCGTGATGTTCGTCGGCAAGCAGGCGGATCCGGCTGCCATCGAAGGTGTCCGGCAGAAGCTGGGCCTGGACGAGCCGATCCTGGTGCAGTTCTGGCACTTCGTCTCCGGAATCTTCGTCGGCCGTGACTACACCGGCGGAGGCAGCACCATCCACTGCGAGGCACCCTGCTTCGGCTACTCCTTCCGTACCGAGCAGGACGTCTCGACGATGCTGGTCGACGCGTTCCCCGTCACCATCTCCATGGTCCTCGGCGCCGCCGTGCTGTGGCTGCTCATGGGCGTCTCGACCGGTGTGGTCTCCGCGCTCAAGCGGGGCACCCTCGTCGACCGCGCCGCGATGGTCACGGCCCTCGCCGGCGTCTCGCTCCCCATCTTCTTCACCGCCATGCTGGCGATGCTGATCTTCCGCACCCAACTGGGCTGGCTCAACGCCTCGTACGTGCCGATCAGCGAGTCCTTCGCCAGTTGGTTCGGCGGACTGCTGCTGCCCTGGATCACCCTGGCGTTCCTCTACGCGGCGATGTACGCGCGGCTCACCCGCGCCACCATGCTGGAGGTCCTCGGCGAGGACTACATCCGTACGGCACGGGCCAAGGGTCTGCCGGAGCGGGTCGTGCTCGGCAAGCACGCCATGCGCTCCACGATGACCCCCATCCTGACCATCTTCGGCATGGACCTCGGCGCCCTCGTCGGCGGCGCGGTCCTGACCGAGACCGCGTTCAACCTCCAGGGCCTCGGCCAGATGGCGATCAAGGGAGTCACCGAGCGCGACCTTCCGCTGATCATGGCGGTCACGCTCATCACCGCCGCCGCCGTCGTCATCGCCAACCTCGTGGTGGACCTTCTGTACGCGGTGATCGACCCCCGAGTGAGGCTCGCATGACGGACAAGCTGACCAAGACCGGCGCGGCGCTCGGAGAACCGGTCGCCACCGGCAACGCCCCGTCCGACGCCTTCCTCGACGTCCGCGACCTGAAGATCCACTTCCCGACCGACGACGGCCTGGTCAAGTCCGTCGACGGGCTCTCCTTCCAGCTGGAGAAGGGCAAGACCCTCGGCATCGTGGGCGAGTCCGGCTCCGGCAAGTCGGTGACCTCGCTCGGCATCATGGGCCTGCACACCGTCGGCCAGTACGGCCGGCAGAAGGCGCGGATCTCCGGCGAGATCTGGCTGAACGGCCGCGAGCTGCTCACCGCCGACCCCGAAGAGGTCCGCAAGCTGCGGGGCCGCGAGATGGCGATGATCTTCCAGGACCCGCTGTCCGCGATGCACCCGTACTACACGGTCGGCGCGCAGATCGTGGAGGCGTACCGGGTCCACCACCCGGTCGACAAGAAGACCGCCAAGAAGCGGGCGGTCGAACTCCTCGACCGGGTCGGCATCCCCGAGCCGGCCAAGCGTTTCTCCAACTACCCGCACGAGTTCTCCGGCGGTATGCGCCAGCGCGCGATGATCGCGATGGCGCTGGTCAACAACCCCGAACTGCTCATCGCGGACGAGCCCACCACCGCGCTCGACGTGACCGTGCAGGCGCAGATCCTCGACCTGATCCGGGACCTGCAGAAGGAGTTCGGCTCCGCGGTCGTCATCATCACGCACGACCTCGGCGTCGTGGCCGAGGTCGCCGACGACATCCTCGTGATGTACGGCGGCCGGTGCGTGGAGCGCGGGCCGGCCGAGGCGGTCTTCTACGAGCCGCAGCACCCCTACACCTGGGGCCTGCTCGGCTCGATGCCGCGGATCGACCGGGACCAGACCGAGCGCCTCATCCCGGTCAAGGGCAACCCGCCCAGCCTGATCAACGTCCCCAGCGGCTGCGCCTTCAACCCGCGCTGCCCGTACGCGGACGTGCCCAAGGGCGGCATCACGCGCACCGAGCGCCCCGAGCTGAAGGAGACGGGCAGCCGTCACCACTCCGCGTGCCACATGTCGCGCGAGGAGCGGACCCGGATCTGGACCGAAGAGATTGCGCCGAAGCTGTGAGCGACAACAAGAGCACCGAGCCCCTGCTCAAGGTCAACGGCCTGGTGAAGCACTTCCCGATCAAGAAGGGGCTGCTGCAGCGCCAGGTCGGGGCGGTCAAGGCGGTCGACGGGATCGACTTCGAGGTCTTCCCGGGTGAGACGCTCGGCGTCGTCGGCGAGTCGGGCTGCGGCAAGTCGACGATGGGCCGGCTGATCACGCGGCTGCTCGAACCGACGGGCGGCAAGGTCGAGTTCGAGGGCGTGGACGTCTCGCACCTCGGCGTGGCCAAGATGCGTCCGCTGCGCCGCGACATCCAGATGATCTTCCAGGACCCGTACGGCTCGCTGAACCCGCGCCACACGGTCGGTTCGATCGTCTCGGCCCCCTTCCGCCTCCAGGGCGTGGAGCCGGAGGGCGGGGTCAAGAAGGAGGTCCAGCGCCTCCTCGGCCTGGTCGGCCTGAACCCGGAGCACTACAACCGCTACCCGCACGAGTTCTCGGGCGGTCAGCGCCAGCGCATCGGCATCGCGCGGGCGCTGGCCCTCAAGCCCAAGCTGGTCGTCGCGGACGAGCCCGTCTCGGCCCTCGACGTCTCGATCCAGGCCCAGGTGGTGAACCTCCTGGACGACCTCCAGGAGGAGCTGGGCCTGACGTACGTGATCATCGCGCACGACCTCTCGGTGATCCGGCACGTCTCGGACCGGATCGCGGTGATGTACCTCGGCAAGATCGTCGAGCTCGCGGACCGCAAGTCCCTGTACGAGTCGCCGATGCACCCGTACACCCGCGCCCTGATGTCGGCGGTCCCGATCCCGGACCCCCGCCGCAAGGGCGCGAAGAGCGAGCGCATCCTTCTCACCGGCGACGTCCCGTCCCCGATCGCCCCGCCGCCGGGCTGCCGCTTCCACACCCGCTGCTGGAAGGCGACGGACGTCTGCAGGACGACGGAACCCCCGCTCCTCGAACTCCGCCCGGGCCAGCGCGTCGCGTGCCACCACCCGGAGAACGCGGAGGGCGTGACGGTGCCGACGGCGAGGGAGTCGGTGGAGGTGACGATCACCAAGTCGCCCTCCGCGAAGCCGGAGCCCTCGGAGTCGCCGGCGGCCCCGGAGTCCCCGGCGTCCCCGGAGTCGCCCGAGTCCTCCGCGTCCGCGGACGCGGAGGAGGCTGCGGCCGCCGCCGAGGCGCCCGCCCCGGGCGACGACCCGAAGGCGTAGTACCCGTCGAGGCCCCCCCGGGCCGCCCCCGGAGCCGGGGGCGCGCCAATCGCGGCGGGCAACCCCCCAGGGCGGGGGGCGGCCCGGGGGGGGCGGA